>CALUQS010000018.1 GCA_944322975.1 Candidatus Gastranaerophilales bacterium | reverse complement strand
AGCCGTTGTTTTGATTGTTTCATCAACCATCGCATCAACTGCCTTTGCAGCCCTTCGCCAGCCCCCGCCTGTTGTCTGCGGTTCGTATGAATTATATTATTTTAAACAAAACCAAAAATCAACCCTGAAAACAAAAAACAGGTAACAATTTTTAATATTGTACCTGTTTTTGTTTGTTTATATGTCTGAGTGTGACCTCGCTTGTACCAGAGGGCGTACAGTTATTATATCGGGGTCAGTTGACTATATGAAATTAATAGAATTTATGCTTTTGGGGCGTCCTGTTGTGCTGTTTGCGGTTTTTCTTCAGTTTTAGCAGCCGCTTTTTCTCTTCTGTTGTTGATTATTTTATCCACGATTTTGCCTAATCCGAAGCCAAGCCCGACAGTTATTGCAGTCAAGACACCCATCATTATGCCTCCTGCTACTTTCCCTACTTTTACCGCTCCTGAAACATACTGTTCTTCTGTCATTTTCAGTATTTCTTCTCCGCCTGCTTTTTGGTAAATATCTTTTAATCTTTCAATAGTCTCCGGCATATTTTTGTTGGTTGCTTTGATAGTTTTAATAATTTTATATGCAGAAAAAGCTGTACCGGCGCCGGAGCCTGCATAGCCGCCTATTTTTGATTTTTCTTGTTTATTGCTGTTGGTTGTTGCTCCTGTTTGTCCGAAAGATATTGCAGGGATAGGCATGTCATTCTCCTTATGTTGTATACATTCATTATAAATTTGTAATAAAATTTTTTTGCTACTGAATTGCTGTATCTTTACAATTCTTTTCTTTATTTTAGTCTTGATATTGTTTTTCAGGGAGATATTTTACAAAATAAGACAAGACAACAGGGATAAATGAAATTATCACAAGCACTTTAATAATACCGATATTCTGGGCAATAAAACCGATTAAAGGCAGCAGCACCCCTACAACACCCCAGCTGAAACCGCCGATAAAGCCGGATATCATACTTTTGTACCGGGGCATTGTTTTTTGCGCCATAACCATGTTTATTGATACAGAAAGCATAGTGACAAAGCCTGTTAAAATAAAAAGTATAAAAGATAATACGGGCGCCAGCTTTAAAAGGCTGACAAAAATTACTGTAAGTATAAACGGTGCGATTAAAGAAGTGTAAAACACATTTTTGTAGCCGATAAGCTTTTCATATTTACTGCTCAAATATGTGCCAAGAGCACCTACCGTCAAAAATAAAAATACAGCAATACCTATCTGAAACGCACTGTAACCTAGTTCCTTCCAGTAGAAGGGTAATAATACGCTAAAGCTTGAGGTAACAAGTGATTTCAGCGCGGATACCATTATTAAAATTCGTACAGTTTTATTTTTAAAAATATCCCATAGAGCTGTTTTAAAAGAGGTTGTATTTTGAGGAGCCGGATGGTTGCTTATCTTAGGAACACATAAAAAACCAAGCAGCGCAAAAATTATTCCCCATGTTGCAGCAAAAGGCATTTTTGTTATTCCAAAAAACTGTGTAATTGTTGAAGAAATAATTGGTCCGATTGAATATCCTATTGTGCCTGCGGCAATGAATATACTCATATTTTTTGCAAGATTTTTTCCGCTGTAGCGTACAACAAAACCTGTTGCCTGCGGGTGATAAAATCCCACACCGACTCCGCCTAAAATCAAGCATAAAGCAAGCTGCCAGATGTTATGGACAAGTCCGGATAAGGACAAAAATACTGACGCCATAATTATGCCCCAGAATATAAAAAATCTTTTTCTCCATTTGTCCGCAATAAAACCAAAAACAGGCTGCATCATAGAAGAAAACAACTGCGATGCACTCATTGCACATGTTGCCATTGCCAGAGTAGAGCCTATGTTTGCAACAATAAACGGCAAAATAGGGTTTATAAACCCTGAATAGCTGTCGGCCATGCCATGGCCTAACGTAAGCCAGATTACGGCTTTTTTGTTTTCCTGTAACTGTTTGTCTGTGTCCATTGTAAAATCCTTTTGGGCAATGATGTTATTAATGTTTGTAATGTCTTATGCCTGTAGTAATCATTGCGATTTCATATTTGTCGGCGCAGGCTGTAATTTCTTTTGCTTTTGGGGCGCCGCCTGTTTGTATAATCCCTGATATTCTGCATTGGGCTGCTGCTTGAATACTGTCTATTGAGGGAATAAAACCGTCACAAGCAATAACAGCCTTTTTAGCTCCGTCGCAGGCTCTGTTAAGAGCAGTTTCTACTGCATCAATGCGGCTTGTCTGACCGCCGACTATAGAAAGTGTTTTAAAATCTTTAGCAATAACAACCGCATTTGTTTTAACATGTTTTGCGATTTTCCATGCAAAAACCATATCTTCTATCATTTCGGCATCGGGTTTTGTTTTTGTTGCAACTTTAAAAGTGTCTTTATCCAGTTCTTTGGTGTCTGTTTCCTGAACAAGGGTTCCGAACGGAGTAATATGAATTTCCTGTTCTTGCATAGTTCTTATTTGTTTTAGCGAAGTATTGAGTTTGATAATTCTCAATTCTTTGTTATTTTTAAGTATTTCTTCTGCTCCATCTTCAAAATCAGGTGCAATAACAGCATCAAGACAAACAGATGATGCGTGTTTTGCTATTTCTTTATCTATTGGTTTTGAAAAAGCGATAACAGCTCCGAAAGTACTTATCGGGTCTGTATCAAAAGCTTTTAAGTAGGCTTCGTTTAATGATTTGCCAAGTGCAACACCGGAGGGGGTATTATGTTTAACTATTACGGCTGCATTTACGTCGAAAAACTCCGCAGCAATTTTTACGGCACAGTTTATGTCAAGCAGATTGTTATAAGAAAGTTCTATATCGCTTAAATTTTCCATATCGGCGGAGCCTTCTGTTTTGTAGAAGAAACCCTTTTGGTGAGGGTTTTCGCCATATTTCAATGCAACCGGTTCTGTATTAAAAAACTTTTCATAATTATCGTTCATTTTTTATCCCTTTTGATAAGTAAATCTTTAATTAATTTATCATAAAATAAATGCCAAATGTTGTATACTGACTATAATAAATATATTATAATTTAACGATTAGAAAAGAAGGAGTGTTATATGTCAACAGAAATTGTCCGTTATAGTTTGGAAGAATTTGTAAATTCTACTTCTCAAAAAGATAAAAACGAAGGCTTTTTTGAACAGGAAACTCAGAGGATTATGGAAATTAATCTGTCTGATAATCTTGCCTGGATAAAAAAGGGTGCAATGATTGCATATACCGGTGATATCAAATTCACAATGGAAGATCTTTTTGAACATGGTATTAAAACAGTTATGAAAAGGTTTGTGACCGGAGAAAGCGGAAACCTTGTAAAAGCTAAAGGTACTGGCAAACTTTATATTGCTGATGAGGGTAAAAAGATTTCTATATTAAATTTAAAGAATGATTCTTTAATAGTTAACGGTGGTAATATACTAGCTTTTGAATCCTCATTAAAATGGGATATAAAATTGATGAAAATATCATCAATGATGGCAGGAGGCTTGACAAATGTTGAAATCTCCGGGGATGGTATGCTTGCTGTAACAACAATGTATGAACCTTTAACATTGCGTGTTGTTCAAGGATGTCAGGTTATGACTGACCCAAGCTCAACTGTTGCGTGGTCAGCAGCATTAAAAACAAGTTTCAAGACTGATATTTCTGTCAAAACACTTATAGGCAGAGGCAGCGGGGATTCTATACAGATGAAATTTGAAGGCGACGGTTTTGTTATAGTGCAGCCAGGCAGTTTTGTTTATCCTGTTTATGCAGCAGAATAGTATTATTGTATCCATACAAAAAGCTCTGTCTAAAAGTTTTGTTTTTGTACAGAGCTTTTTTATATGCTTGATAAAAAATATTTATATTATATAATTCAAAACAGATGCGCCCGTAGCCCGGTTGACAAAGCAAGCGTTAAGCTTGCGGATTCCAATAAAGTTTGGCTACCAAACGCGCAAGTGACAATTAAATAATGCGCCCGTAGCCCAGTTGGATAGAGCGTTTGGCTACGAACCAAAAGGTCGGGGGTTCGAATCCCTCCGGGCGCGTTTTCTTGCTTTCTATAAATTGTCAGAATAAGGGATTCGAACCCCAATATTTTGCTGTCGCAAAATACGGGGGTTCTACCTCTCGCAAAACAATTCACAGGATTGTTTTGCTCGGCAGAGTCTCCGGGCGCGTTTTCTTGCTTTCTATAAATTGTCAGAATAAGGGATTCGCACCCCAATATTTTGCTGTCGCAAAATACGGGGGTTCTACCTCTCGCAAAACAATTCACAGGATTGTTTTGCTCGGCAGAGTCTCCGGGCGCGTTTTTTATTTTTTTGTGTAATATTTGTGTAATCGGCAAGTTTGTGTAATCAGTCAAAAATATGTCTGAGTGGGACCTCGCTTGTACTCGAAGGGCATCCTGATATGTATGGCTCGTAAATTTTATACGGCACGGAAAAACTTCGTTTTTCTCTTAGCCTACCTCTAAAAAATGATACTTAATCATTTTTTAGAGTTCTTATCTCAGGCTAGGAGTGGTACACACTCTGCCGGGTAAATATGCCGGCGGCATATTTACGAGAGGTAGCGAGTGGCGCCGAGTCTAGCATTTTACGACTCTGCCGAAGAAACAATTAAGTATTGTTTCTGAGAGGTAGCCCCCATGTACTTTCCTCCATTCAAAACTTGACATTTAGTCAACTTTCAAACAGAGTTCTTGGGCGTGCTTTTTATTTTTTGTGTAATATTTGTGTAGTAAGGCTGATTTTAAAGTAATTAGAAGTCCTGCCAGAAGTCGAATATTCATTAACAAAAACCGGATTAAGCCTTAAATCTGTCTTAACTTCGCTTGCTGATTGGGGCAATAAATACAAAGAAAAATGTAAATAATCTTATTAGACTAATATAAACCCAGTTGTTTATGTTTTACCAAAAATGATTTTTGGCGGCTTTGCGTAATTTCGTCAGTTGAGTTTAATTCCCCTAAAATTAGAGCGGAATTAATATTGCGTTTTTCAAAATTCTTTTTCGCAATTTCGGAATTTTGGTTTGCATAACAATACTTGCAGCCGTTGGGGCAGGTGTCGTAATCTCCTATGTTACGGCTCTCCATACATCTGCAGCCTTTACGATTGCCGGCATGTTTTATATTCCCAAAAGTTATATCATTTGCTTTACCTAAAATTTCTGCTGTCATACATCCTGACTGTAAAATGTTGTATTTATCATAATTTTCGAGAGTCGCACAGGTTTGCAAAAGTATATTATGTTTTTGCGCAATTATTCCTATATTCTTTGCTATTTCATTTTTATCAACTTCTGTTAATACAATAATCTCCGGCATATTTGTCTTTAATTTTTTATACATTTCAACAAAACTAAAAATACACCTGTCAATATATGGTGAAAGTTTTTGAGCCATATAATCAAAAGTTTCGTAATGCAGTGTTTTTGTATATTTGTCTGTTAAAAGAATCGGATCATATCTCCATGCAATTCTCTTGGAGCCAACAATTTTAGATAACTTGATTAGGGTTTTAATACTATCTTCTATATCCGGCACATTAGGTTCAACATCTTTTCCGTAGGCAGTAATTGTATAATAGAAATAAGTATTAAATTTGCTTGTAATTTCCTGCAATCGCCCTAAAATCGGCTCATAGTTTTTTGAGCAAAAAATAACACAATCCACAACATCGGGATTTAATTCATACCTTGTGACTTTATTTGGAAACAAAGGATTTCTTGAATAAACGTAACCTTCTTGAAATCTTTTTAAAAGCCATTCGCTGTAATATTGGACAGTATCAGTTCTGGAACCGGTATTTATTATCATAATATTATTTTATATTTTGACCTAACTCTTTTTTCCAGACAAAAAAGAAATATATTCCAAGTATAAAATATACAATCCACATAAGCAAAGTTGAATATGCTTTTGTACCCTGTATAATAAGGTACAGCCACATAATGGATGATAACCCGTTAACAATAATCCATACAACCCACTGTTCAATGCATCTTTTTACCGTCAAATACATGCCAACCACTGACAAAACTGTTGTAATCCCGTCTAAGACAGGGCTTTTGTCGTTAAAATAGTATAAGATAACGATTGCAAAAATACAGGCAATGACTGAACAGCTAAACAGCACAACAAATTCTTTTTTAGAAAGTTTTGTTTTATAAATTTCTCCTGTATCTGATTTAAGATGCCCTTTCCATTTAAAAATTCCTGTAACCTGCATAGGAAAATAATAACACGCATAAAGGATAAGATTTCCCCACAGCGCATTTTTTAAAGACAGATAAGAATAAAACGAGGTTCCTAAAAGCCCGAAAAAATAACAGGATATTTTCCCTTTTCCTGCAAGTGTTGTGTACAACACACCGCATATTGCAGAAACTATGGCAGCTTTGTTATCGTGAAGAACAATACCGTTTATTAACACAATAATAAATACGATAAAAATTGCCGCTATTTCGTATTTATGCCAGCCGGCGAGTTCTTTTTTTAAAAACTTTATAATATCCAATGTTAATACCGCCTGTTAGTTATTATTCAATATTATCAAAAATTTATATGTAAAAACAGGGCAAAAATATATTATGGCATTAACCGCAAAATTATGATAAAATTATCTTGCAAATATAAACGGAGATTGAATTATGGCAAGAATAGTAAGACCTTCATGGGCAATAAGATGCGTACAATCAAGCTGCAGAGAACTGTTTGAAGTAGCAATACTTGAAGATGGAAAACAGCAGGAGGTTGTATGTCCTAAATGCGGAGAACACTACCTTTATCCTGTTTTACCGGATGATGAGTCCGCTGAATAAAGTCGTTATTTTATTATGCAGGAAATATTTTATCCAAGACCCGTAACCGCAAAAAGGTACCATCAATTCAGCGAATATTTAAAAAACAAATTTGGCAAAAAAGTGTATAAAATCACACTTGATGCAGGTTTTAACTGCCCGAACAGAGACGGAACAATCTCATCGGGCGGTTGTATTTTTTGTGATGACGGGGGAAGTTTTTCACGTGCACACGACTCTCATCTGTCTGTTGAACAACAGGTTTTAACAGGAATAAGCACACTTTCCTCCCGTTTTAAAGCACAAAAATTTATGTCTTATTTTCAGGCTTATTCAAACACCTATAAACCGGTAGATGAATTAAAAAAAATATATGACGCCTCACTGTGCCATAAAGATGTTGTAGGTATCTCAATAGGAACAAGACCGGATTGTGTCGATGAACAAAAGCTGGATTTGATTGTTTCATACACCGATAGATATGAGACCTGGGTGGAATACGGTCTGCAATCGATACATGACAAAACGCTCAAGTTTATTAACAGGGGGCACGATTACAAAACCTTTTTAAAAGCTTATGAAATGACAAAACAACGCGGAATAAAAGTGTGTGTGCATATTATTCTGGGGCTTCCGGGAGAAACAAAAGAAGATATGCTAAAAACAATCAATGCACTTGCACAATTGAAGGTTGACGGGGTTAAATTTCATTGCCTGTGCGTTTTTCCAAATACAAAACTATATGATATGTATGAAAATGGGGAAATAACGCTTCTTCAAGAAGATGAATACATTGTTACCGCATGTGACTGTCTGGAGCTTTTGCCGCCTGACACAACTATCCACAGGCTTGGCGGTAACGGATTGCAGGCAATCAAGGTTGCACCAAAATGGCTTAATAAAAAATTTGAAATATTAAATAAAATTGACAAAGAATTAGAATTAAGAAATTCCCATCAGGGATGCAAGTTTGTATAGCTATTTTTATATTTAATTTTTCTCTTCTTTTGAGTGAATAACTCTTTTGTACCAGGGGGTATGATTTTTGGCTGTAGTCAGCTTTTTATCCATAAATGTTATATAGTCGGGGTAATCTTTTCTGAATTGATTGATTTTATCAATCACAATCTTTTCATCAGGGTTGGTGTAATCCATTATTCTGTAACCGTTTTTTAACTGAAAGTCAACAGCGAGATTGTCGGATGCCAGAAAAGCGTCGGTATAAACATCTTTAGAACAGTTAACAGCCTTATTCATCAATATTTGTCCGACATGGTTGTGTCTGTATTTCTTTTTAACTGCAATAGAATCGATGTAGCAGGTTTTCTCGTCTTTTAAACCGGAAGGCTCATCGTTAAAGGTTTGTGCAACGACGGCGGCACATAGCTCTCCTACAGCATTTCTGGCTTCTAAAACAGTAAGATTCCCGTCATCTTGAATAAACATTTTTTTGTAATATCGGGTCATCCCGTCAATCATGTTCAAGTATTTTTCAAAGTTTTCGGGTTTTTTGTACTGTGTAAGGGAGGGGTCATTTGTATTATTTATAAAATTATCCGAGAAAAATTTGGCCAGCTCATACATTTTAGAGTTGTAGCGTGCGTCTTTTTCGCTGAATTCTTTTACAAACAGAGTACCTTTGTCGGTTTTTATCTGAAATTTAGACACGGGATTATTCTGTGAGCCGAAAGTCACAGAATGATTGCTTCCAGAGGATATTCCACAAATAACCATAGCTTTCTCTCCTGTTATTGTATAGAAATACGCCTGAAAATATTTTTTTGTTACTTTTTAGATAAAGTGTTAAAATTTATTAAAATTGTTTTAAAAATCTTACATCGTTGTTGAAGAACAGTCTGATATCATCAATGCCCCATTTTAGCATTGCAAGACGTTCAACCCCCATACCAAAGGCAAAACCGGAATATATTTCAGGGTCTACTCCAACATTTTTTAATACATTTGGGTCAACCATTCCGCTGCCTAAGATTTCGAGCCATCCGGTGCCTGAGCATACGCGACAGCCTTTGCCGTGACACATTATACACTGTACATCAACTTCTGCTGACGGTTCTGTAAACGGGAAGAAACTGCTTCTGAATCTGGTTGGTCTTGCCGAACCGAAGTACAGTCTCAAAAACTCGTTCATAACTCCTTTTAAATCAGCAAAAGTAATATCTTTGTCAACAAGCAGCCCTTCTATCTGATGGAAAAGGTTGTTTTTCCTTGCGCTTACGGATTCTTTTCTGTAAACACGCCCGGGTGATATTACCCTTATCGGAGGTTTGCTTGTAAGCATTTCATGTATTTGTGCTCCCGAGGTCTGGCTTCTTAAAACAACATTTTTAGCAACCTGGGTATAGAAAGTGTCCTGCATATCTCTTGCCGGATGGTCTTTGGGGGTGTTTAACATATCAAAATTGAAATATTCTGTTTCAACCTCCGGAGAGTTTTCGTTGTGTACAAGGGAAAAACCCATCCCCTGAAAAATTTCTACAATTTCATCTACTGTTTGGGTAAGAGGGTGTACTTTTCCAAAAGGCGTATATGCCCCTGGGAGTGTAATATCTATGCTTTCTTTTTCCAGTTTTTCGTTAAGTTCTTTGTTGTAAAAGAATTGAAACTTTTCATTTAGTTTTTTTTCGATATCTCCGGTAATCTGGTTAGACAAAGAGCCAACTATCCTTTTATCCTCTACGGAGAGGTCTTTTAGATTTTTTTTGATGTTGTTAAGTTCGCTCTTACGGCTTAAATAAGTGTTTTTAACCTCTTCAATATCGGCTGTGGACTGAATTTTTTCAATAGCTTCAAGCGCACTTTTATGAATTTTTTCCAAAGTTTCTTTCATTTTACCCTCACAAATATTAGATTTATAAAATTATTATATTATAAATAAACAAAATGGTTACAACCATATTCATTGGTTGATTATGAATGTGTAATATGTTTGATTGTTTTAATTCACAAGTTTGAATATCTCATTGCAAATCTTAAATACATCTTTTGCCATATTGACAGAAAGCATGTTTGGACCGTCACAAAGTGCTTTATCAGGCTCGGGGTGTATTTCAAAAAATAATGCTTTAGCGCCGGCAGCTGTAGCTGCTTTAGCAAGAGTGGAAACATATTGTCTTTCGCCGGAAGAGCATTCACCGGCTCCGCCAGGCAGTTGTACGCTGTGTGTTGCATCAAAAACTACAGGATATCCCATTTCCTGCATTATTGGTATGCCTCTCATATCCACAACAAGGTTGTTATATCCAAAACTGGTTCCTCTGTCAGTAAACAGAACTTTGTTATTGCCGGAATCAACAACTTTTTGCGCAAGCGGTTTCATCTGTGCAGGTGCTAAAAATTGTCCTTTTTTGATGTTTACAATTTTCCCTGTTTTTGCTGCAGCAACAAGCAAATCAGTCTGTCTGCATAAAAAAGCAGGGATTTGTATTATGTCTGCAACTTCTCCAACAGGTGCTGCCTGATCAGGGGTATGTATGTCTGTAACTATCGGCAGGTCAAATTCTTTTTTTACCTGTGCAAGTAATTCTAGTCCTTTTTCCAGTCCCGGACCGCGGAAGGATTTTATGGAGCTTCTGTTTGCTTTATCAAAAGAAGACTTAAAAACATAGTTTATATCAAGCTCTGTTGTGATTTTTTTTAAGGCTTCTGCAACAGTAAAAAGTATGTCTTTGCTTTCTATAGCGCAAGGGCCGGCGAGTATTGTAAGTTTATCGCCGCCAATTTCAAAATTCCTGAGTTTTACAGGTGTTATATTCATAGTATGTTTCTCCATAATTTATTTTGACAATAACGCGTCTAGATTGTAAAATTTAGTTAAGCATATTTATTATATCATTAAAAAAATTATTCTCGGTTGTTATGAGAATATTTATAGTAGGAGCTTAAATATTATGTTGATAGAAGAATTATTGGAAGACGCTGTCGGACAAGGTGCGAGTGATATTCACATTTCTGCAAACCTGCCGCCGGTATTTCGTATAGACGGAAAATTAATAAGAACAAACCATGAAATGTTGACTGCAGAAAATGTAGAAACATTGATATTTCCTATTTTAAACAACGAACAACGAAGAAAACTGGAACAAGATTGGGAACTTGACCTTTCATACGGTATTCACGGTCTTGGCAGATTCCGTGTTAACGTTTATAAAAATAACAATACATACGCTGCTGCGTTCAGAACAATTAACACAGTGTGTCCTACGTTTGAATCGTTAGGTTTACCTCCGATTGTAAGAAAAATTACAGAAAGACCCAGAGGCCTGATTCTGGTAACCGGTCCTACCGGTTCCGGTAAATCAACAACTCTTGCGTCTATGATTGATTATATCAATGAAAACCGCAACGAACACATTTTGACAATTGAAGATCCTGTCGAATTTGTTCACAAATCCAAACAGAGTGTAGTTCACCAGAGAGAACTGGGTCAGGATACAAGGTCATTTGCTAACGCTCTTAAATCAGCACTTCGTGAAGACCCTGATATCATTCTGGTAGGTGAGTTGCGTGACCTTGAAACAATTTCACTTGCTATTACAGCCGCAGAAACAGGCCACCTTGTTATGGGAACGCTTCACACCTCATCGGCAAGCCAGACTATTGACCGTATTATTGACGTATTCCCGCAGGGGCAGCAGCAGCAGATTCGTATTATGCTTTCTAACTCACTTTGTGCGGTATTTTCGCAGACCCTTTTGCCTAAATTAACAGAAACAGGTGAAAAGAAAGGTCGTGTAATGGCATTGGAAGTTATGGTTGTTAACGGCGCTGTTGCCAACCTTATTCGTGAAGGTAAAACTTCTCAGATGTATTCGGCTATCCAAACCGGTGCACAGCACTGCATGCAGACTTTGGAAACTTCTCTTGCCAACCTGTATAAGAAAAATCTTGTTTCAGCGGAAGACGCTCTTGCAAAAACAAGCCGTCCTGATGAATTGAGAAGACTCATAAATCTATAAATTATAAGTAATTTATAAAAACTTACAAAGAAGGCAAATTCTAGATACTGAGTTTGCCTTCTTTTCTTTTGTTTAGCCAAACGTACAAACTTTAAACTTATTTATGGGGCTTTTGCAAAAAATTTTGCTTGCGTTATTATAAAATAACAAGCAGATAGGGAATATACATGCCATGAAAGATATGTTAGATAAAATTCTTCAAATAGAAGAAAAATATGTTGAACTCGGAAAAATATTATCAGATCCTGATGTTATTTCTGATTACGAAAAGTTTAGAGATTTGTCAAAACAAAGAAAAGCCATGGAAGAAACCGTAGAGGTTTACCATCAGTGGAAAGATAACTCTGACGCCATAGAGGACGCTAAAGAACTCTTAAAATCAGAGACCGATTCTGAGATGAAACAGTATTTGCATGGTGAGATAGACTCAAACGAGGCAAAAAATAAGGAACTTGAAGAAAGAATGAAAGTTCTTTTGCTGCCGAGAGATCCGATGGACGATAAGGATATTATGCTTGAAATCAGAGGCGGAGCAGGCGGTGATGAGGCGAATATCTTTGCCGGCGACCTTATGAGAATGTATTTGCGTTATGCTGACAAACAGGGCTGGCAATCGCAAATCCTGAGTAAAACCGATTGCGAAGCAGGCGGGGTTTCAGAGGTTATTATCTCTATTAAAGGCGACAGTATTTATTCAAAACTCAAATATGAATCAGGTGTTCACAGGGTTCAGCGTGTCCCTCAAACAGAGTCTCAGGGCCGCGTCCATACATCTACTGCCACGGTCGCTGTTATGCCTGAGGTTGATGATGTGGAAATTGAACTTAATCCGAATGATTTAGAAATATCAACAGCACGCTCTGGCGGTGCCGGCGGACAAAACGTTAATAAAGTGGAAACAGCGGTAAGAGTATTCCACAAACCTTCAGGAATTATGATTTTCTGTACGGAGGAACGTTCGCAGCTGCAAAACAAAGAACGTGCTTTGCAAATTTTGAAAGCAAAATTATACGATATCGAAACCCAGAAACAAATGAAGGAAATCACAGACCTGAGACGTTCACAGGTGGGTACCGGCGATAGGTCAGAACGTATCAGAACTTACAATTTCCCTCAGGGGCGTCTTACCGACCACCGCATAAATCAAAACCTCAATGTTTGGACAGTTATTGATGGTGATTTGGATGAATTGATAAACCTTTTGATGGAACACGACCAGAAACTCAAGCTGGAAAAACTGGCGGAAATAAACTAAAAGGTATAATTTATGAAAGATTTTAAATCTGGTTTTGTTGCGGTAATCGGTCGTCCTAATGTCGGCAAGTCAACCTTGCTCAATACAATAATAGGGCAAAAAATTGTTATTGCCACAGACAAGGCACAAACAACACGCAAACGTATTAAAGGTATATACACTAACACAGAAGGACAGATTGTCTTTATTGATACCCCCGGAATCCACAAACCCGTTGACAAACTCGGTGAATTTTTGATGGATGAAGCAAAGTGCTCAATTCCCGATGCGGATTTGATTTTGTTTATTGTTGATGTGTCAGAGCCTGCCGGTGCGGGAGACAAATGGATTGTTGAAAATCTGCTTAAAAAGACAAATATTCCTGTCATAATTGTGCTTAACAAAGTTGATAAAATAAAAGACCCTATAAAAAAAGAACAAAACATCCTTACCTATAAGATGCTGTTTGATACCAATCTTGCGACAGCAAGGATATCTGCGCAGACAGGGAGAAATATAGATACTCTTATTTCTTCAATAATGCGCAAACTTCCGCAAGGCGCTCCTATTTATGATGAGGAGGATTTGACCGATGAAAGTATGCGTTCGATAGCGCAGGAAATCATTAGGGAAAAAATACTGTTAAACACAAAAGACGAAATCCCTCACAGCGTTGCCGTTATCATTGAAAAGTATGAAGAAAAAGATGACATAGACAAAATTTCTGCTGTTATACATGTTGAACACGACAGCCAGAAAGGTATAATGATTGGCAAAAAAGGACAAATGCTCAAAAAAATAGGCACTCAGGCACGGTTGGAACTTGAAAAAATGTTAGACAAAAAAGTATTTCTTGAGCTTAATGTCAAGGTGTCTAAAGACTGGCGTAAAAAAACTCCTGATTTGGAAAACTGGGTTTAGCAAAATATTTGATTTATTGTTCAAAAGTTGCAGGAGTAGTCTTACATCTATGGCAAAGGGTCATAGCCGCCCGGATGCAGTGGATGACATTTTAAAATGCGTTTAAATCCCAGATACAAGCCTTTTATCACCCCGTACTTTAATACAGCCTGCTTTGTATATTCGGAACATGTCGGATAGAATCTGCATACAGGCGGTTTTAGTCTGGATAACTTTTGATAAATATTTATTAAAAATATTAAAAATTTTTTTATCATAATGGCGCTAAAAGCTTGTTAACACAATGTTTTTAATTATTATATTACAAATGTAAACAAAATAAAAAAAAACGCAATTTTTTAATATAAAAATTTTTTATATATATGGAAGTGATTAGTGAACAGGTGTAAACATGTACGACGTAATTGTTAGGTCAACATTATTCGGAATCAGAAACGCTGATAAAGTGATGACAACAAATGACAAAGGCAGATTTTTTGCAGATGTCGGTCAGTTCACAAAAGCAGCAAAAACCGCAGCACAGCTTGATAATATTTTAGGCAGAGGTGCTACAGCAGCGTTAGATGCAATGAAATGTGCTTCAGACGGTCATAAGGTGCTTGTTCATGCCGGCAAGGCTGCTTCCTGGGCAGCTAACCATGTTAATCCTCTTTTGATAGGTGCGGCCGGATACAGGGTAGCTGTTGCAGAAGATAAGTCTCAGGCTCTTAAAAGAGAATCTCTCGGTATGACCTCGATGTTTATCGGTGAAGCTTTGATGAGCAATGCTTTTAACTCTGACTATATGACGAAAGTTAAGTCTTTAATGAAAAATCAAAAAGCCAAAACAGCTTTGTTGATATTGCAGGGTGTAGCTTTTGTTGCAGGATCTATTGCAAGCAGTACTCTTGGTTATAAAATAGGCGACAAATTATTTCCCCAGAGAAAACAAAAAGCAGAAAATAAAAAAATACTTGATAATGCATTAAAAGAATTTCAAACTACACAAAATGCAATGAAAGAAGAATCTCAAAAAACAACTTCAGTTAATCAGCAAATTACAGCCTAAACATAATAACGATTCAACAGTTCAACGAACAATGCGGTCTCAGATAGTTTATCTGAGCCGTATTGTTTTATGAGTTGAAATAAAGGTTACTGAATTTTTCGGCAACATCTTCCATAAGAATATTTTTGCCGTCAATTTCGAATAATAAGTCAGAATCTTTGGTCATCTGGATTTTAGGCAGCCCTTTTTTGATTTTTGGTAATTTTAGATTTTTTAAATTGGGTAAATCCGGGTCTTGATTTGAAAAAAAGTTTGTTATTGTCATTTCTTTCCATCCGTTTCTTTGTCTTCACATGTTTTATATCGGAAAGTTTTGAACAAAACTTTAATATTTTTAGTGTATTTTTAAGAAAAATTAACATGTTTTTACATAAGTTAATATTTTATACAGCTTTGTCTTTTGCTTTTTTTAGGTTTTCATACTCTGCTGTGTATTTTTGAATATTAGCTAAAACCTCTCTTGCATAGCTTTCTTTTGTGCTGCTGGCATTGTATTTTTTTAAGGCATTAAACATATTTCCTTTGGCTTCGGCTAATTTCATCATATATACCATTGCGCCGATTTTTATGTTGATAGAGTCATTTGTCTGTAAAGCACCAAAAAGAGATGATGAGGTCGGGTAGTCTTTTTTTATATCATTTAATGCACTGTGATATAGTTTGTCACGTCCTTTTTGATACATATCCTTAATTGTTATCCCGGTAATTTGCATTAGTCCTTTTGCGCCTTTTCCGTCTAATCCGCTTTTGAAGTGGGTTTCTTTCTTTATTATGCACGATAGTATAATCGGGTCTACACCCAGTTCATTTGATATGTTCAGGATTGTTTCAGCCATTTTGTTTTTATTTAAATTTTGGGGCAGACTTTTATCATCATTCATAATTTTTAAAATAATCTGCTTTTTTAATTTTTTATTGTTTATTAATGATGGCTTTAGAACATAATTGGATACAGGTGTTATAAAATTGGTTTTTATATGGAGTAAAGAATCTCTAAAGCTATCTATAGCTGCTGCAGTAAACGGAATAGTGCCAGACCCGGCTTCTTTTGGCAGAGTTGTAATCACAAGATCTGATTTTTGAGTTGTAGTTTTAATAAATTGTTCCACAACCGGCTGGCGCAACATGTAGCCTGTTTGCATAGCTGCAAGTGTACCCATTGTTCCGTATTCCATTGCCCGTGTAAGTTTTTTTATTTTTCTGTGCTTGTTCAGGTTGATTCTATAAGCCCTGTATAGAGCAACAGGCTTTGTTAATTTGTGAATCATGATGGTTCCCTTTGGATTTGTTATTAATGTTTTTGGCAAAATTTATATTAGCACAAAAGCTGTTAAAAATGTAAATAACTTGAACTAAAAATTTTTAAACAATATAATATTTTAATATGAGTGATAATAAGTTTAAACAGGTTTTAGAAAACATTCCGGAAATTTTATCCTCAGACGATGATTTGGATAAAAATTTTGAAAAATCAATATTGCAGTTTCAAAATATAGTTGATTTTGACTGTGCATATATATGCTATCTTAATGCAGGATGTGCAAATATCCAATATAAAATGTCTTCTTGTAAAAATCTGCCTGTTTCGGAAGATGTTACTGTTATTAATTTTCCTGAAATTTTAAAAAGTAAATTGTACGATAATGATGTTTTTACGTTTGATGAAAACTCTTCTTTCTTTTATGCTCTCAAACTACAACAAACCGGCTCGGCGTTTTTGATTGCAAAACTTAATATAAGAGAGACGGTTTTCGGTTTTATGCTTATTGCTCGACCGGCAACATACCCGTTCACTAAACATGATGAAGAGTTAGCCAGAGCAACTGCGGCATTAATATCTTATTCAATAAAGGATTCCGAACTTTCTAATGTATTTAAACTCCAGCTGCGTGCTTTGCAAGATAGTATTGTTGAAAAAACAGAAGCTTTTGCAACTATTAAAAAACAAAATGAAAAAATACTTGCGGCTGATAAAGTTAAAAACGAATTTCTTGCAAATATTTCTCATGAATTAAGAACACCCCTTAATGCAATAATAGGCTTTTCTGAGGCTTTGAATATGAAACTGTTCGGGCCGTTGAACGAAAAACAAACTGAATATGTTACAGATATTCATGTTTCGGGGTTACATTTACTGGGAATGATTAATGAGATATTAGAGCTCTCAAAAATAGAGGCTAAAGCCATAAAACTTTCTCTTGCTAAATTTAATTTGCAAACTTCCGTAAGTGAGGTCGTAAATATAGTAAGACCGCTTGCTAACAAAAAACATATCGATTTGAATAAAGAGGCAAAAGATTTTCTTGAAATTGAAGCTGATTATCAAAAAATTCAACAAATTTTGTATAACCTGTTGAGCAATGCAATCAAATTTACCCCTGACAACGGTCAAATAGAAATCGGCTATAAAAAACAGTCTAACAGCGTTCTTTTGTGGGTGAAAGATACTGGAGTCGGGATTGATAAAAAATACGAGGGCAAAATTTTTGGCAAATTTGTCCAGTTAAATAACGTCTATTCTAAAAAGGAAAGTTCAACAGGGCTCGGTTTAACTATTACAAAAGAGCTGGTCGAACTTCATAACGGGAAAATTTGGTTTGAGAGCGTGCTTGGAGAAGGTACCACTTTTTATGTAAAAATGCCGCTTTTGCAGCCGAAAGAAGAAAAAAAAGATAACGATAAAGAAAAATAATATAATGGTTAAAATACTTGTAATAGAAGATAACGAATTAAATTTAAAATTAATGAAAGATATACTCGAGTCCCAATCATATTCTGTTGACGTAGCCCAAGACGGGCAGGAAGGGCTTGATAAAGCGAATAAAAATGATTATTCTCTGATTATACTTGATATTCAGATGCCGGTGGTGTCAGGTTATGACTTTTTGAAAGCGTATAATAACAAAAAAACACCGGTAATCGTTGTTTCTGCTTGTGCGATGGAAAATGAGGTTAATAAAGCAAAAGACCTCGGATGTGCAGAGTATGTGTCAAAACCGATACAGCTTGTTGAATTTTTAAATACAGTTAAAAAGTATGTTAATTAAATTTATCTTTGCTGATATTAAAAAAGAGGGTGTTGTCCCTCTTTGTTAATTATTATTCATGTATAAAAAATGTTACACAAGACCTAACATTTTTTTATACCAGCTGAATGTTTCCAGTTCCAGTCCGTTAAAAGTTGTTTTTAAGCATTGCTTTTTCAAATAACTTTCGAACTCGTCGTTAAATTTTGATTTAACCTTTTTGTCTTCCTTTGATGCAGTTTTTGTGGACATGGTGGCCTCCTTTTGAATTTTGAAATTAAATAAACACAATATATATATCAAACCTTGGACCTATGAAATTTATTATAGCACAGTTTCTATAGGTTTGTCATCAAATTTACTATAAATGTAAAAGTTGTAAAGGTAAATTTTTGCTACAAATTGAACTCTTTTTAGAAATTATATCGTTACACATCTTAACATTTAGTGTATGAATAACAATTATTGCAAAACAGCTCTTGCAATTTTCCCCGGCGGATGTAGCCTGTCGCCTGATGGCAAATCTCCGTATTTTTCTTTCATGCGGGTAATCAAACGTTTTTTATCAGGATCCGGGTCAAAAAACAGTTTTTCGTATATACTGACTCCGTCAGCTACAATAGGTGCAGTTGAGTTGGAAAAAACTTTTCCGTACTTTTTTATAAAAGCACGGTGTGCAACAGCGTTCATCCCCAGAAAGTTTAACTCCTCCTGTACAGAACTTTGTCCGTCTTTATCTTTTGCGTGCCCTGCTTCATGCAAAATAGCCTCGCCTATTGCAAGCATTACGGCAAAATCTTTTGTGTTTTGATATTTTTTATTTATCATAATGGCGTTGCGATCAAAACTATACTGTGCGTGGACTCCCCTATCATAAGGCTTTGCAAAATACAGTCTTATGTTTTCTTTTTCAATAAAATCAACGCACTCCTTGCCGGATTTAAAAGGAAGCTGGATTCCGAGATTTTGCACGTATTGAACATCTGCCGGAGAAAATGTTAGTTCATTTATTTCGGAAAGTGCTGTTGACAAAACATTGTCTCTAACCCAGGGCAAATCTTTTTGAAAATCTATTCCTTTGGGCTTTTGCTCTTTTACGGGCTTTTTATTGGAATATAAGCGCAATGAGGATGCTATATTTGCATATACAGGTGAAATAGGTGTCATAAAAATCTGCTCTCGCTTTTTAGGATTTTGTGTTAATTGTCATAAGAAATGGTATAATCAGGGCTTACTGCAAGCCAGCGGAATGATTCTTCAACATTATTTTCCGGAATATCCATAACAAATGTACCGCCGTATCTTCCTCTGGAAAAATTTACAATCCCCTGTTTGGACAGGTTTTGCAAGGCTTTTCTTATTGTGTTAGATGACACATCAAACTGTTTTGATAAATCTTCCATTGACGGCAGTTTGTCGCCGATTTCGTAATTCGATGCTATGAATTTTTTTATTTCGTTTTCGATTTTTTGATAACTGTAAAAAGCAGCCTCGGCAGCCGACGCAAATATTGATGTTTCTCTAAGCGGCTGCAACAATGTATCGGACGGTGTATCATCAGGAATTTTTATTATTGTTGTCCCGTATCTGCCTCTTCTTGCAAGCAGGTAGCCGTTATCAATAAGCGATTTCATTGCATCATGAACTGTTTTTATACTCACTTTAAGGATTTCAGACAACTCCTGATGAGCGGGAAGTCTGTCGCCTATTTTGTAGTTTTCACGTATATAGTCTTTTAATTCCTGCTCTACTTTGTTTACAAGGGTGTCTGCTGTTATGTTTTCTTTTGAGGTTGCTAAAAATTCTTTTTCATTTTCCGAAAATACAGGCATATTTGCTAATACCCAGTTTGAGTCATTTGAGCGGAAAGCCTTTGCTTTAATAACCCCCTGCGCAGCGAGAAAATCAAGCGCAAGTCTTATTGTGTTAGTTGAGTTCCCTATTTCTGATGCAAGAAACCTTGCGGAAGGAAGAGATTCTCCAATTAAAATATTTTTGTCAATAATATATTTTTTTATTTGGGTAATTACTTTTTCTCTTTTAGAATAAGCCTTTCTGATAACAGGGTTTGATACGGAGGTTTCTTTGATAATTGTTCCGATACGTTGTTTTGACTCTAAAAAACCTGCATCTTCTACACCTCTCACTGCATTTTGAACTGTCCCTACACTCACACCGAGATAATACGCAATATCCTGCTTTTTGGGTAATAGAGAATTTGGCTTTAGTCCGCCTTTTTTTATGCCTGAAACAATCCAGTCCGTAAGCCATTTTTTTATTATGGAATCTTTTGATTCAAACGTATTTTTTAAATCAGGTATTTCTTTTGGCAGTTGTGAAATTTCTATACGTTTGAGTTCTGATTTTTCTATCTTTTCAAAACCGCCGGCTAAATTTTTTGCAGAATCTTTTGCCTGAGCTTTTGTATTCTGTGACGCAGATTTATCTGCCATTTTAAATGACCTCCTGATTTTACATACCTTAGTGATGCGAGTGTTTTACATTATTATGATTGCTTATTATACCATATAACTAAAAAAACAACAGATATTTTTTTGTTAGTTTTTAATAAATTGTAAACAATTTCTTAACAATATAAAAAAGTTAGTCAATTTTTTTAAGAAAAAATTTTTTCTTATATTGAGGAACTATTATTTTTGAGGAGAAAACATATGTCAGGAATCAACGGTGACACTATCACCATTCAAAAAGGACAAACACTTAGTCAAATTGCAAGTGAATACGGGGTTTCAGTTTCGGAACTTCAGGCTGCAAACAATTTAAAAGGTACAAACATTATTGCCGGTGAAAAACTTATTATTCCATATCAGGAACCTGAATTTAGTAACGATTTCACAAACAATGCACTCGATGAGTATGAATTTTCAGAAGAAGAGGTTCAAAAAAATGCCCAATATTCTGAAGAAAAAATTGCGCTTGCGAATTCAAAAGATAAAGAACGCAAAGCCGAAGTCGCTAATTTAACAATTAATAAAAAATCAGGCTATGTGCAGATTAATTTAAAGCAGGACATAACAGCTGAAGAATTGAAAAAATTATATAATATTCCGGATGGCGTTTTAAAAAACTACAATGATATAGGTTTTGAATGGAAAGAACTTCCCGATGGACACCATTACAAAGACTGGGGTAACCCGACTTTTTTCGAAGGGCAGTCTGTAATTGTTCCCGCAAACAAATTTGAACATCAGGGCAGATTGAAAGAATTCTTGGAACTTATAACACGCTGAAAATGAATATTTTCAGATAACTAAAACCTTAAGGGGCGAAGCAGAATTGGCTGAAAGAGGATTGTTGTTTTCCTCTCGCCCTGAGGTTTAATTGCCCAAAAAAGAAATGCCGGAGTTTATTTCTCCGACATTTTTCTTCCGGTCATTACATAAAAGCTTTATTCGTCTTCCGGCGGCTGGTACCACTGGAGTACATCAGGATATATACAATTGTCATTGAGTTTTCTGCCGGCAAAAAATATGGCATTAAGCTCGGACTTTTGTTTGCCTTCAAGAGTTTCAAAATACTGGTCTTGCCTGATTAGGACGGCGATTTCGCGTTCGGCACGGACGTTATCGTCAGAAAGCTGCGATTCCAAATATTCAATACGCTCTTTTATTTCGCGCCGTGCGGACTTGATTGCGTCCATTACTTCGTCTGCATTGTTTAACGTCTTTTTGACCTGATTTTCTACTAGTTTCAACATAAAATAACCTAAATTGTCTGGATACGGTACACTCATATAAATCATCCTACCCTTTTTTATACTGCATGAATCACATATATATAAAGTTTTTTCATTCTGACAGATTTCACAAAGAAGATAATTCGTTACAAAACTTAAAATATAATTATGGAAATATAAGAATAAATTGTGTTTTTAAAATTGCTTTATCCCTTTAAAAACAGGAGTATACTAAAGTTTTACAGAAATGTAAGTTTTGCAGATTACTTTAACGGAAATTGTTTGTATGTTAATTCAGCTTTAAAGTGAAGAAAGTTTCTGTTGATTCTTAAATATGCTTGTGGTTTGATTTAATTAACCGAAACCTTGAGGAATTATCCTCTCGCAAAGGGTCTTATGGCTGAAAGACTGCCTCAGGGAACGGATAATAAGACTAACAAACAGGAGAACAAGCCAAAAATGGTAAAAATAAGATTAAAAAGACTCGGATATAAAAAGAATCCGACTTTCAGAATTGTTGTTATAAACGATTTACAAAAAAGAGAAGGCAGACCTATCTGCGAATTAGGACACTACAATCCTAAAACAAAAGAAATGAAATTAGACAAAGCTACTGCTTTAGAATGGATTTCTAAAGGCGCTCAACCTTCAGAAACAGTTCAATACCTTATCAACAACTGCAATGAAGACGGCACTTTGAACTATAAACAAAAAACAGAAAAGAAATTATCTAAAAAAGCATTAGCTAAGCTTGAAGCAGAAAAAGAAGCAAAAGCTCAGGCCGAAGCTGCAGCCGCAGAAGCTGCTGCACAGCAGGAAGAAACACCTGCGCAGGAAGAAACCTCTGCTGAAGCTTAAACATATATTTAACAGGGGAAAAGAACACTTATTAAGCCGCTTTGAGACCAAGGCGGTTTTTCTTTTGCTGTTTTATCTGCATAAGATAAATAAAATCGGGATGAAAACTTTTGTGTTATAATCAAAACAGCCTATTAATATCAATACAGATGGCGGAGGAAAGGTTAAAAATGTTTGACAGTTTATCAGATAAATTACAGGAAATAATAAGAAAAACCTCGGGCAACGACAAATTAACAGAAGATAATATGCAAGATGCCCTGCGTGAAATTCGCCGTGCGTTGTTAGAGGCTGATGTTAACCTCAGAGTTGTAAAAGCTTTTGTTGCTTCAATAAGAGAACGAGCCGAAGGTGAAAATGTTGTACAGGGCGTAAATCCGGCTCAGCAGCTTATAAAAATTGTTAATGATGAACTGGTAAAACTTTTAGGCGAAAAAAACGAACCTCTTAATCTCAACGGGCACCCGTCAATCATCATGATGCTCGGCTTGCAAGGTTCGGGGAAAACCACTTCAAGTGCAAAACTTGCTGTTAAACTAAAAAAAGAAGGCAAAAATCCTCTGCTTGTTGCCTGCGACGTATATCGACCCGCTGCTGTTGCACAGCTGAAAACATTAGGCGCCCAAATTGGCACTGAGGTTTTTTCTATTGAAGGATGCAGTGATGTTCAACAAATTGCATCACAGGCGCTGGAATATGCAAAGGATAAGGGGTTTAATGTTGTAATTTTAGATACAGCAGGAAGATTGCAAATAGACACGCAAATGATGGCTGAGCTTTTGCTTTTAGACAGGATGTTCCACCCGCAGGAAAAATTGCTTGTTATTGATTCAATGACAGGTCAAGAGGCGGTAAATGTTGCGGAAAACTTTAATGAACAATTGGAAATTACCGGTCTTGTGTTGACAAAACTTGATGGCGATTCCCGCGGCGGTGCAGCGCTGAGTGTTGTCTATTGCACTAAAAAACCGATAAAATTAACAGGTGTAGGTGAAAAAATAGATGCTCTTCAAGACTTTTATCCTGACAGAATGGCTACAAGAATCCTGGGGATGGGAGATATTGTTTCTCTTGTAGAAAAAGCACAGGAACATTTTGATGCCAAAAAAGCTGAAGAGCTTGAAAAGAAAATGAGAAAAGCCGAATTTTCTTATAATGATTTTTTAAATATGCAAAAAACTATGAAAAATTTCGGTTCCCTGGACCAGCTGCTTGGAATGCTGCCGATTCCGGGATTAAAAAAAGACGACAGACAAATGCTTGCCAATGAAGGCGAAAAACACATGAAAAGAATTGAAGCCTTTATCAGCAGTATGACCCCGGAGGAAAGAGACAATCCTTCCGTGATTAACACCAGCCGAAAAAAACGTATAGCTAAGGGCTGCGGAATGGAGCTGCAAGAGGTAAATCAGTTTATTTCCCAGTTTGAGCAGATGAGAAAAATGATGCAGGGATTCACAAAAATTTCCGACGGCGTAAAGTCAGGTAAAATAAAAATGCCTAAATTACCAAAGGGCTTTGGCAAACACGGAAAACTACCTTTTTAACCGGATAGTTTGGTATCAAACAATTTGTATTGTATAAAATTTTATACAATACTTCTTTGCAAACGGTCAGATCTGCTGGTGCTTAAAATATTTTTTAATTTCATAATTGCTTGAGCATGCAGCTGGCATACTCTTGATTCTGAAATATTAATGGCGTCCCCGATTTCTTTGAGGGTCATGTTTTCATGGTAATAAAGCGCCATTATCATTTTTTCTCTTTCAGGTAAACGTTTTAATGCTATTTGCAACTCCTGCTTTACATCTCTGTCAACAAGTTTTTCCAGTGGATTTTGCAGGTTTTCGTCTTGAATAGTGTCTACAATTTCAACGCTTTCCTCTGCAACACCTTTTCTTTCATAAATTGAGCCGATTTGAGAATCTTCCGCTAAAAATTCTTCTATTTTTTCTTTATCCATTTTCATTGCTGCAGCCAATTCTGTTGTGGTTGCAGGTCTGCCCAGTGACTGTTTTAAATTTTCAGCGGTAAGATTAATTTCTTTTATTTTTTGTCTTACAGAACGTGGAATCCAGTCTTGAGACCTTACTTTATCGATAATCGCGCCTCTTATTCTCATAATAGCGTATGTTTCAAACCGGGCACCTCTGTCCGGAGTGTATTTTTCAATTGCGCCAATAAGCCCCTCAATTCCGTAACTTGTTATATCTTCAAGAGTAAAAGTTACAGGCAGATTCATTTTTATACGACCTATTACGTATCTTGTCAGGTATATATACTGGATAATAAGTTTATCTCGCAAGTCCTTTTGCGATTTATCCATAAGATATTGCTGCCATAAAGCTTCCAGCTCTTCATCCGACAGCCTTTTTATCTTGCTATAAGAATTGTACTCTAACTCTTCACTCATCTGCACCGGTTATCCAAACGACTTCCCCTAATAAGTCTATTAAATGATGGTATATTAATATTTTACTTACTATATAAATCAGGGAATCATGTATACGTATGATTTTTCATATAGTTGTTTTTATAGTGTAACAACTATATTCAGGCGAAGTTTTAGATTTGCGGCAATAATTTAACTGTTTGATTGTACAGTGTATATTCCTATATGAAATTATCAGACAAGTTTCAAATTTTATATTATAATACCTCTATGGATTATGAATTATTTAAAAACACCATACAAAATGCAAACAAAATCTTGATTATATCGCATGTAAATCCCGACGGAGATACACTTGGTTCGATGAGTGCGCTATATCAGGTTATTTTAAACAATTTTAATATCCAAAAAGATTGCATAGATATGGTGTATAACGGAATTATCCCGGAAATTTACAAATTTATTCCGTATCTTGAGCTTGCCCAGACCCCTGATATGCATAAGGACAAACAATACGACCTTGTTATATCGGTAGATATTGCTGCAAAAGATAGGATGGGCGACTCGTTGCCGCTGTTTGAAAATATTGATATTCGTATGAATATTGACCATCACAAGACAAATAATAATTTTGGGACAATCAATTTTGTCCGTGCTGACGCATGCAGCTGCGGCGAGGTTTTGCTGGATATTTTTAATGCACTTAAGTTTAAAGTAGATAAAAAAACTGCCTGTGCGCTTTATGCAGCTATATTAACAGACACAGGGGGGTTCCGGTATGAAAATACAACGGCACAAACCCTTTTAAAAGCGTCTGAACTTATCAGCCTCGGGGCTAATCCTGCTGAGATTTGCAGATACTGTTATGAATCAAAACCAAGAAACATGGTGCTTTTGCACGCAAATTGTATGATAAATGCTGAATTTAGTGCAGATAATAAAATTGCAGGGATTTGTATTACAAATAAAGATATGGAAAAATTCCACGCAACAAATGATTATACAGAGGGGCTTGTAGAAGAATTACGCCGTATAAAAACTACAGAGGTATCTTTTGTAATTAAAGAAGTTGACGAAAACACATCTAAAGTCAGTTTACGGAGTAAAAATACAGATGTAAGCTTAATCGCGCAGGTGTTTGGTGGAGGCGGTCATACATTTGCAGCCGGCTGTACTATACGAAAACCCCTTAACATAGCAAAAGATAAACTGGTGGAAGAAATTAAAAAAGTATTGGGATAAGATAAATGAACTTCTTTCAAAAGGCATTTAATTATTTAAAAAATTTGATAAATCGTATTATTATTGACGATTTTATGGGAATGGCGGCCGAGATGGGGTTTTGGTTTGCAATAGGAATATTCCCTTTTATGCTTTTTATGATGTCGTTTTTTACATTGCTCGGTAAAAAATCGCAGTTTATGCCGATTATTCATTTTCTTGATACGGTAGCACCTACAGACTCTGTAAACCTTATAAAAGAAGTTTTAAACGAGGTCTTGATTTTTCAGCATGGCGGGGTCGTAGCTGTTTTCGGTTTTATAATTACGGTATTTTTATCTTCCAATGCAATATTTTGTATAATCAAAGGGATGAATAGGGCGCTTGGAATTGAAGAACACAGAAACCTCGTAGTAACCAGAACAATATCTGTTTTAATGGTTTTTGTAAACATATTTTTCATGTTTATCATCATCAACATGGTTATTTTTGGAAAAGTCTTTTTACAGTTTGCACTAAACTTTGTTAACCTTTCCACACTGTTTATTGCCGTGTTTATGATAGGAAGATGGTTTTTTGCTTTTGTGGCATTGTATTTGACTGCTTATTTAAACTATTTTCTCCTGCCGGCGTGGGAAGGTTCTGACAAATTAAAAAGCAAAGCGGCCTTGCCAGGAACATTGTTTTTCTGTTTTTGCTGGTTGTTCGGGTCTTGGTGTTTTTCTGTATACATTAACAACCTGCATACCTATAACAGGGTTTACGGTTCTATCGGCGCATTTGTAATGCTTATGGTCTGGCTGTATTATTCTTCTTTGATGATGCTTGTCGGGGGTGAAATCAATTCTCAGGCTTACCGCAAACTTAAAGAAAAAGGGCAGGAATAATGTCTTGTAAGATAAAAGCCGTTATATTTGACCTTGACGGAACATTGCTTTATACTCTGGAAAATTTGTACGAAAGCACAAATTATGCGCTGAAACATTTTGACTATCGCGAATGTAGTCTTGAACAAATAAGAAATTTTGTCGGCAATGGCGTAGAAAAGTTAATAGAAAGAGCAATACCTGACGGGGTAAATAATCCGAATTTTGAAGAGTGTCTGAAAATATTTAAAGCCCATTATTCAAAAACAATGTATGAAAAAACAAGACCCTACGACGGGGTTATAAAAATGCTGGAAACCTTGAAACAAAACAATATAGCGTGTGCTGTTGTCTCAAACAAATTTGATTCTGCCGTAAAAGAGTTGTGTTTGCGTTATTTTGGGGATTTGATTGTTCAAGCTGCCGGTGAATGTGAAACTATCAGAAAAAAGCCTTGCCCTGACGGGGTTTTGTCGGTTATAAAAAAGCTCGGATGTGAAGGCAACTGTGTATATGTCGGTGATTCCGAGGTCGATATACAAACGTCAAAAAATGCCGGCTTGCCGTGCATAAGCGTTAGCTGGGGGTATAAAAACCGTGATTTTTTACTGCAAAACGGGGCACAAATAATTGTTGACAATGCAGATGAATTGACCGAAATTATTTTAAACAATTCTTTGTAAAGAAATATAAAAGTACTCACCCGAACAGGCAATTAAAAATCTGTATTTGTTTTAAGTTAAATATAAAATAAGTTGCCGGTATTATATATTCTGTCTTTTATACAGACAAATACAGATAATAAAAAATGTGATTTAATGTTGTGGGGAAAAGACACAATATAAAAAGCGGGTAAAAATTTTTTACCCGCTTTTTGACTCAAAAACTCTTAATCTGATAATATCTGTTAGTATTACCCGAGATCAGTAATTGCTGTTTTGCCGAATTTTGCACTTAAATCATCAATATGGTGCAGCAAATACAATAAAGGTTCCAGGTCTTTTTCATTAAGGTCTACAATAGCACCCCATTCTGCGCGTCCGTGATGGGCTGCAATCATTTTTGCAACGGTTTTAAATCCGTGCGCCATACAGTTTGAGAATCCCCATTGTGAGTGGGTAAGCCATTCTTTTGAAAAATTTTCATCATATTCAATAAGACCGGATTCCGTATCTATTTTATATTCAAAGATTTTGCCGAAATCATGCAGGATACATGCCGCATATACGCTGGATTTGTCCACTTTTTTATACAATTTTTCCATCAGACATTTTGAAATCTCAAGACACTCAAAAGTATGCTCCAAAAGCCCTCCGAGATAGTTGTGATGCATTAGTCTTGCGGCAGGGGCAATTTTGAATTTTTCTTCATATTCAAACAAAAGTTCTGTTACGTATTTTTTTAACTCTTGTTGTTCAATTTCATTTGCATATTCAACAATACAATCAAAGAGTTTGTTTCTTTCCGCTTCATCAAGCCCTAATTTGGCTTCTTTTATAAGCTCTACACTGGAGATAAGACAGTTGTTGTATTTTTCGTTATAAGAACCGCCGAGAATTTTAATATGGTTTCCGGTTCTAAACGTTTTGCTGTCGTATCTGTTGAGAGTTTCTTCCCATAAAATACAGTTTAAAAGAGAATTATCCGCCAGATTTTTTAGTTGCAGTTTTCCCATTTTTGTTCCGGCTTTGGTGTCCCCTATTGAAAATATAACTATTTCATAAGTTTGTGACAAATCTAACATGTTTTCCCTTTCAAAAATTGTATAATATTTAATTATATTAACACTAAAAGTGTATAAATGTTAAATAATATATTAAATAAATGTACATTACAGGCGTTTTATACTACAATCTTGTTTAAGTTTGATGAATAAGACATACGGGAGAGTAAAATTTTGATTAAAAAAGCAATGGTAATGGCCGCCGGTGTGGGCTCAAGACTAGACCCTCTTACTCAAAAAATACCTAAACCCCTTGTTCCGGTATTAAACAGACCTGTCATGGATATACTTTTGCAAAAGCTAAAAGATTATGGAATAGAAGAGGTTATTGCAAATACGCATTATCTTGCTGACCAGATTCAAAACAGATATTCAAAAAATTCTCCTGTTGATATTCATTTTGAATATATTCACGAAACAACTCTATCGGGGACAGCAGGCGGAGTAAAAAAATGTGAGTTTTTCTTTGATGATGTTGATGACTTTCTTGTTGTCAGCGCTGACGGGTTGCATGATGCAGATTTAGAAAAAATTATCCGTTCGCATAAAGAAAGCGGCTGTATTGCAACAATGGCTATTTCTGCAGTAGAGCACGATGAGGTTTGTCACTACGGGGTTGTTGTGCCTTCGGCAGAGCATCTGGTCGCTGAATTTCAGGAAAAACCTTCAGTTACTGAAGCAAAAAGCAACTATATAAACACCGGCATTTATGTTTTTAACAAACGTATTTTTGACTTTATACCGGAAGGGCAAAAATATGATTTTGCAAAAAATGTTTTTCCGTCACTGCTTGCAGCCGGAGAAAAAATTAATGTATATAGAATTTATTCTTACTGGTCTGATATAGGTACAATAGAGCAGTATATCCAATCAAATATAGATGCACTGAATCGAAAAGTTTTAATAAAAAATCCTGATATAATGTGCAAATTCGATGCGCTTTATGTCGTAGGAGAAAACACTCCCCTTGATTCGAGCGTGAAATTAAAAAACAATGTTGTTATAGGGCGCAATTGTAAAATAGGTAAGAATGTTACTTTAGAAAATACAATACTATGGGATAACGTAAAAATTGCGGATAATGTTACGCTGAAAAATGTGGTATGTGCAAACAACACGGTAATAAACAGCAGTGTTGTGGGCCGCACAAAATGGGAAATAATAGGACCCGAAAAAGTTATAGAGTATTGCAACGTATAAAATAAATAAAGGAAAGAGCCGGACATGATAATAATAATGGAACCTAAAGCGACTGTTGAGCAAATCAACGCAGTAAAACGCTACATGGAAAATAAAGGGTTTAAAATAATATTAAACCACGGTGATGTAATGACAGTACTTGCGGCCATCGGGGATAAAAGGCTTATTGAGCCTCAATCCGTTGCGTCGTTTGAAGGTGTAAGAGAGGTAAAACTTATACAAGAGCCTTATAAACTGGCCTCCCGGGAGTATAAAGAGGAAGATACCGTAATAGAATTTAAAAACGGGGTTAAAATAGGCGGATTGGAAAAACCTGTTATGATGGTTGGACCGTGCTCTGTTGAAAAAGAATTTGATGGACTTATGGAGATAGCTGCAGCCGCTAAAGAAATGGGCTGTGAATTTTTAAGAGGCGGTGCTTTTAAACCCAGAACTTCTCCCTATGATTTTCAGGGGCTTGGGGAAAAAGGACTGAAATATTTAAAAGAAGCTGCTGAAAAAACAGGCATGCTTGTTGTTTCTGAAGTTATGGACACGGTGGACGTAGATATGTTTTGTGATTATGTTGACCTTATCCAAATCGGGGCAAGAAACATGCAAAACTTTAAACTCTTAAAAGCTGTCGGAAAATCCGGCAAACCGGTTCTTCTTAAAAGAGGGCCTGCTGCTACAATCCGTGAGTTTTTGCTTGCAGCAGAACATATTATGGCTAACGATAATGATAAGGTAATCCTTTGCGAACGCGGTGTTAAAGGGTTCGATTCAACATTTACACGTAACACTCTTGATATTGCTGCAATACCTATTATCAAAAAATATTCGCATCTTCCGGTTATAGCTGACCCCAGCCATGGAACCGGCAGAAGATACCTTGTTGAACCTTTGAGCAAGGCCGCGCTGGTTGCTGGAGCAAACGGTTTGATGATAGAAATCCACAATGACCCTGACCATGCTTCTTCTGACGGCGCACAAAGCCTGAGCCTTCCTCAGTTTAAAGAAGTTCAAAGACATTTGAACAAAATGATAGGAAGAATTGATTATGACAATAAAGTGCTGAAGGAAGAAAGAAAAAGGGCGGCACTTAAGTAATGAAAAAATATTCTGATAAAAAAGAACTGTTATGCGGTAAAAACGTTAAAATGAACCGGATTTTAAAAGACTGTTTTTTAAAATCTCTGGTGTACGAAAAAGCACTTAAACAGCAGGGCAAATAAATTTTTAAAGGAATTAAAATTAAGAGTACTGGGTAAGTTATGCTGCAGATTTTTACCTTCTCTTACAAATTATTTGCCAATCTGTTGTTTAGTCAATTTAAACGTAATAAAAACCTGAAATTTATGATATAATCCGTTTGTATAATTAATCATATAAATTACAAGAGGATTTATGGAAGCAATCATTCACGGAATTTTAACACTGTTAAATTTATGTTTGATAGTTGGCTGTTGTGTTGTTTTTACAAACGCTGTCGAACATATGGGCAAATTATATAAACTAAATGAAGGGGCTGTAGGAAGTATTCTTGCTGCAGTCGGAACGGCTTTGCCTGAAACAATTGTTCCTCTAGTTGCAATACTTGGGGCTTATCTGGCGCATACTGATGTTAATGTAGGCAAAGAAATAGGTATAGGCGCAATACTCGGTGCTCCGTTTTTGCTTTCTACGCTGGCAATGTTTGTGACAGGTCTTGCTGTACTTGCTTTTTGGAAAATGGGTAAACGTGAACATGCTATGAATGCTCATTATGAGGTTATGTTTCGTGATTTAAAATTCTTTTTTATAAGTTATACAATAGCTATTGCTGCAGGTTTTATTCCATACAAATACGCAAAATTTGCATGTGCTGTAGTATTGTTTGCGTATTACATACTATACGTTTTCAGAACTCTTAACTGTGCCCATTGCGAAGGTATGGAAGGAGAAGAACTTGATGAATTGCTTTTTACGAAGATATTAAAAAAATACAATAAGTTGGTTGTCTGGATTCAAATAATTGTCTCAATCTCTTTATTGATTGTCTTTGCGCATATGTTTGTCGGACAGATACAGTTCTTTGCAAAACTTTTCAGTATAAACCCTCTTGTGCTAAGTCTTATTCTTGCGCCGATAGCGACAGAACTGCCCGAAAAATTCAATAGCGTTTTGTGGGTAAGCCAGAGCAAAGACACACTTGCTCTTGGAAACATTACAGGAGCAATGGTATTTCAAAGCTGTATACCTACAGCCATTGGTATTCTTTTAACACCGTGGGTGTTTGGTATGGAATCAGTTATAAATATTATACTTGTTTATCTTTCTACTGTTATATTATTTATAAATCTGTTTAAAGACAGAGCTTTTAGTCCTCATATTCTAATTACCTGCGGGGCATTTTATGTAATTTATATTATTTATATTTTCTGGAAAGTTATATAATTTTTTCCTGCAAGGTATTAAAATAGCCCTGTTGGGTTTGTTAATCCGGACAATAATAATTACTACAGTGCATAACACTGGCTGCAATCGTGGATTTTCTTAAATATTTTACGAAGTACGCCCTGTTTTCATCAGGTTAATATACTTGTCCAGAGCCCCGCCTTTGCATTCCCAGCTAAAGTCGTTTTGCATGGCTGTTTTTTGCATTTGTCTGAATTTATCAGGCTTATTGTAATAAGTATCAAGTGCTCTTTCTATAACTTCAAGGAAGGCATCATTGTTGTTTGAGTATCCGCCGCCGTAAATCAGTTTTTTATCGCCTGATTCATCATAGAAGGCTTTTGTTCTGAATCCGTCGATGCCGTCTTTAATTGTATCAACAAGCCCGCCTGTTGAGGTAGCAAGAGGCAGTGCTCCTTTACCCATAGCCTCTATTTGTGTCAAACCGCAGGGTTCAAATACTGACGGAACAAGGAACATATCTGCGGCCGTGGCAACAAGATGGGTATTGACAAAACCGTTGATAAGAATAATGCGTTTACCTATATTAGGATAAAATTCCGTCATATAATGTTTAAATTCTTTCAGTTTGTCATAGGTTCCTTTTTGCGAAATTATACCGCCGATTATGAACACAGGCAGCTTTTCTTCAGGAGTGTTTTTGTTATGCTCGGCAAATTTCCACATGGCTTCTTTGAAGATAGAATCCACCCCTTTTTGAGGGTCAACCCTTCCCGCATAAGCTATAACAGGAGTGTTTGAAAAGTCATCTTCTTTGATATTTGTTCTGTCGGCTTCAAATATCATATACTTTCTATGCTCAGGTGTTTCTTTATACCCCAGCTGTCTTTCTCTTTGGATAAGTTGTTTGAACACATTCATTATTGCGTTTTTGTTTTGAACCTTGATATCAAGCGAGTTTTCATCATATGGCAGAAGTTTAAAGTTTGAAAAATCAAGCTCCGGCAAATCCTTGCCTTTGGTATCATTTATTGTTGCTGAGGCGAGTTTTTCCATATTCTTTAAATTAGGTACAACCAGAGATTTTGAATATCCGTTTGTTATAGGAGTTAATGTGTGTCCGTGTCCGTAAAAACGAGCCTTCATCAAGTCCATCATACCGTTTGCTTTGGTATTTGAGTGAATAAGCTCCTGTGCATAATTGTCTGAAACAGGAACAACCCTGTCAACCAGAGACAAGCCTGTTTTTGCGGAGTTAAAGTTTGTGTATCGCATAAGAGCGTTTTTATCTTCTTTAAATGCTTCATCCCAGCTCTTTGCATTGGGCACAATATCAGCCCCGTAAGCGCCGAACAGGGTAGCAAAAACATTGGTTCTTAAAATGTCGTTTCCGTCTGACGCACCCTGATGTTCACAGTTGTGGACAATATATATTGTAGGAGTTTCGTCAAAGTATCTGCCTGTTTCTTTAGAAATTGCACCGGTGTCAGCCTCTGCATTAGCTGTATAATGCATCATTGCTGCAAGCGAACCGGCATGCCAGTCGTTTAGCAATACGACATTCGGAGAATCAAAACCTTTAAAATCACCTTCTTTTATGCTTTTCATAAGTTCGTAAACACTTTTTGAGAAAAACGCCATACGAAAAACAGGGTCGGAAAACTCTGTGTTAGCATAAGGTGTGTTATTGTTCGTAGCGTGTTCATCCCTGTCTTTTATGTTGAAAAACTGGTTAAAGTTAGTGTCATTATTGTTTGCATCGTGTCCGTATTGCGGAATTTCTAAAAAGATATATGGTGTTGGTTTTGGTTTGTCGGTTTTTAACTGTGTTGTAAATATTCTTACATCAATGTCTTTAAGTCTGGTATTGTGCGGAGCTCCGACGTATATCGGAACATTTATTTTGCCTTTATATTCAACGTCTATTTGTTTATCCCCGCGTTTGCCGTAGTGATATACATACTTGTCAGTAGCGGAATCATACTCGAGTTTGTATTCTTTTCCGTTAACATACATTGGAGTGATTACGGACATATAGTTATCTTTGTCTGTATTAAATTTTTTGTTAAAACTGTTAGGCAAATCAGCCGCAACTTTACCAAGACCTCCGTCGGATTTGAATTCTTCTGTTTCCGCTGTAACCATCCAGGCATTGATATTTTCTATTTTAGGCCACTGGCGGTTTGCATTTATTCTTGAAGCGGATTCGTTGTATATTTTGCTTTTGGCATAATCAGATAACGTAGGCGCAAACACCGTTACATCAAAATCCTGTCCGTATGGTTTTACAAGAGTTTCACTCATCGGAATATAGGGAACAAACTCTTTGTCGTCGGTTCCGTGTTTTGTTTGAGAATAGCCGAAGGAAATTACGGATTTGTTATTATTTGCCATCAAATCAAGAAAATTTTCCAAAAGATTAGGATTTGATACATTTAACTTAACCGAATTTTTATTTAGCGGCTGTGCTTGTGGTTGTTTTAAATAATTTTTAGAGTCCAAAATGAACGGCGATACCTGAGTGACTGATGCCATGGATATTTCCCCTTATTAATATACTTTCTCTTGTTTTTTTGCAGTTTTATATATTGTAAAATCCCTAAAAATAAATCTTGCTATCTCATTAGATTATGAAAGAATGAAATTTTACAAAATTTAATACTGAGTGCAGTAATTAGCAAAGACAATAATAACATAAACAAAAAATATTTTTCGATTTTTAAAAATTATTTTACAAATATCCAAAAAGTATAACCGCCATAAAGGCAAGACAAAAGGACAAAACGTATGTTTGTTTTGTTTAATTTAATGCAAGACCTTATTTCGATTAGTTATTCTCTGTTATCAGCAAGAATTTTTACAATCGAAACAAGAGAAACAATCACACACAATCCGCACAGCATAATAAAAAAACTGTCTAACACTCTTAAATGAATATGAAAAATTTGCATGCCTGAATATAACAAAACCGCAATTACATAAAGAAAAATCAAGTGTTCGGATTTCATTTTAATAACCCCATGTTGTGACGCAGTAATTTATATATATATTAACCGTTTATTAATTGTTTTGCAAATTTTATCGAGTCTTCTGTAATCTCACCTGCAGCAAGCATTGCTATAGCTTTAATTTTATTTTCTTCATTTAGATTGTATACTTTTACTGTTGTTTGTTCATCCTGTGTTTTTGCGACATAAAAATGGCGATCGGATTTTGCGGCAATGATGGGCTGGTGGGTAATTGAGATAATCTGGTGTGATTTTGCAAGCTCTGAAATTGTCTGTGCAACTGCCTGACAGGCATTGCCGGAAATTCCCGTATCGATTTCGTCAAAGATGATTGTGTCTATATTGTCTGCTTTTGCAAAGATTGTCTTTATCGCAAGCATTACACGTGAAATTTCTCCACCCGAGGCTATTTTAGCCAGCGGTTTCGGTTCTTCCGAGACATTAGTTGAAATTAAAAATTCTACGTTATCACATCCGTTGAGGCAATAATCGCAAGGAGTTATGCTTATTTCGAATCTGACTTTCGGCATATCCAGTTTTTCCAGCTGCTTTGTCATAACAGAACCCAAATGCTCTGAAAGTTGTTTTCTGGAGGAGGTCAAAACAGCTGTCGCAGATTTCATTTTTTCAAGCAGTTCCAGCTTTTGTTGTTCTAGGTCATTTATTTCATCCTGTGAAAATTCAATAGAATTATATTCTTTTGTGAATTTTTCATAAGATTCCATTACATGTTCCAATGTTGAACCATATTTACGTTTTAGTTTTTCAAGCACATCGATTCTCTGGGTAACTTCATCCATTCGCTGTTCATCAAGCTCCATTGATTCGGCATAATTTCGCAGGTTTGAAGAAATTTCCCTTAGAGTTTCTTGTGCATTGATTAAATCGCTTTCGTAATCACAAAGCGCGTTGTCTGTTTCTGCTGCCTTAGATACATTGGCTTTGACTTTACCCAGTGCGTCTAAAATACATCCGTCATCACCGTATAAAGTCCAGTATGCGCAATAGGTTAGCTCTTTTAATTTTTCCGCATTAGCAAGAACATTCAATTCTTCTTCCAGTTTTTTATCTTCTTCTAAATCTTCTATTTGTGCTGATTCAATTTCGTCAATCTGAAATTTTAAAAACTCAATCTGTTGTTCATCCAGCTGGGATTTGTTACTAAGCTCTTCCAGTTTTTTTACTACCTGTGTGTATGTTCTGTATAAATCCCTGTAATGTTCAAGAGCTGTTTTGTGGTTTTCGTCACCGTAGCTGTCTAACAGTTTTATGTGATGTTTTGGTTGAATATACGTATAAGTCATATGTTGACTGTGTATATCAATAAGCATTTCTCTCAGTGTTTTTATCAAGTCTTGGGTAACAAGTGCCCCGTTGACACGTGAGCGGGAGCCGGATTCTGTTATTTCTCTTGAGATAATCAGCTCGTTGCCATAGTCTTCTATTGCGTAGTCATCTATAATATTTTGGGGCAACGATTCTTTAAGATTAAGCGTAAGTTCAATAACTGCTTTTGTTTTTCCGGTTTTAACAAGCTCTTTACTTGCACGTGCACCGAAAGCAAGATCTATAGCGTTAATCATTATACTTTTGCCGGCGCCGGTTTCTCCGGTTATGACATTAAATCCGCTGCCAAATTCTATTTCCAGCTCGTCTATGATAATAAAATCTTTGATGCGTAATGTTTTTATCATACCTGACGCTCCGGTGCTACACCCCATTGCAGCTTTTGTCTTAATATAGAATAAAAATCATTGTTAGCTTTTTGTAAAATTACAAGTTTTGCCTGAGTATTGCTCTTTTTTATGACAATACAGTCGTCGGAGGAGATATCAATAGTATCCTGTCCGTCAGCAGACATTTTCAGCCGGCTGCAGGTATTGCAGCTTGTTATTTTTATTTCTTCGCCGGCCGGAATAACAAGGGGTCTTGCTGTGAGGGTATGGGCGCAAATAGGTACAATAACTATTGCATCAAGCCCCGGAACAAGTACGGGTCCTCCGGCAGAAAGAGTGTAAGCTGTAGAACCTGTAGGGGTTGAAATAATTATCCCGTCAGCAAGATAGTCACAGACTACTTTCCCGTTTATGTACAAAAAGAGTTTTGATGTTCTTGAAAAAGTGTCCCCTTTGATAACAATGTCATTTAGCGCCAAAACATTGTTACAATATGCGGAAAGCATCATTCTGCTTTCTATTCTGTATTCATTTTGAACTAGCTTTTTTATCGAGGTTTCTATTTCGTCAATATTCGCCTGCGCTAAAAAACCGAGTCTGCCAAGATTTATACCGAGTATTGGTACATTTTTGGGCGCATAAAAGCGTGCTGCCTTAAGCAGAGTACCATCCCCGCCTATTGTTATCACAAGAGTAGCACTGTCATCGTATGTTGTTGACGGGTTTATTTGCGACTCCAGACCGTGCAATGCCAGACACTCACGGGTTTGCTTTGCAACGGCAAGTGATTCTTCTACATCTTCATTATAAACAATAGATATGTTTTTAAATGACAGCATTTCCATAAATTAATTATACTATAACAGTATAGAACTAACCAGTAATTATTTTATACACTCTACATATAAATAAGTGCATTAGTTTTTTAATTAACGTGGAAAATCGAATTAAGATAATTTAACGAGCGTTCTGCAAGCATTTGATTTTTGAGTTTTTTGTTTTTTCTCATTTTTTTGTTGACATCAAGCTCTGCCACAATACCCCAGTTAGAGTTTATTGGATGAAGATTTTTTTGATTGCTGTGAGTAATATATTTAAGCAAAGCACCCAGCATTGTAATATCCGGTAATATCATCAAGTCTTCGTTTTTTAGATATTTCGCCATATTTATTCCTGCAAGCATTCCTGACGCTATTGATTCTGTATAGCCTTCAGTTCCCGTTATTTGTCCGGCAAAGAATAAATCTTTTCTCTTTTTGCATTGCAAAGACGGCTCCAGCACAGCCGGACTGTTAATAAATGTGTTTCTATGCATCACGCCATATCTTAGTATGTTTGCGTTTTCCAGTCCGGGTATGGAGTGCAAAAGTTCTTTTTGCGCCCCCCATTTGAGATTTGTCTGGAACCCTACAAGATTATACATAGTTGCAGAGACATTGTCCTGTCTTAATTGAACAACAGCATAATTTTCAATGCCTGTTCTTTTGTCAACAAGACCAACAGGTTTCATCGGACCAAATCTTAGTGTATCAACACCACGTGACGCCAAAACTTCTATCGGAAGACAGGATTCAAAAAATGCTGCATTTTTTTCAAATTCTTTAAGTTCTATTTTGGGTGAGTTAATTAAAATTTCGTAGAACTTTTCATATTCCTGTTTATTCAAGGGACAATTAATATAAGATGCCTCTCCTTTGTCGTAACGGCTTGCGTAAAAAGCCCTGTCAAAATTAATTGAATCTTTTTCTACAATCGGGGCAATAGCATCAAAAAAATGCAAATGTTCTTCGCCCGTGAAACGTTTTATATCTTCAGCAAGCGGGTCGGAAGTTAGCGGACCGGATGCAATAATTGTCGGTATATCTGACGGTATTGTTAGGATTTCTTCTCTTATTATATTTATTTTTCCGTTTTGTTTAATCAAATCTTCAACTTTTTGCGAAAATAAGGTTCTGTCTATAGCAAGCGCATTACCGGCCGGAACCTGTGATTCTTTTGCAATATTAATAAGAAAAGAACCTAATATTGACATCTCATGTTTTAAAAGACCGCTTGCGTTTGTAACATCATTGGAACCAAGACTATTGCTGCAAACAAACTCTGCCGGCTTATCTGTAACGTGTGCACCTGTGTTTTTCAGTGGACGCATTTCATACAAATTAACATCAATACCTTCTTTTGCAAGCTGCAAAGCAGCTTCACTCCCCGCCAGACCGGCTCCTATAACATTTACTTTGATGTCTTTCATTATTGAGCCATTTCTTCGTAAGATTCTAAATCGTTATAATTGTACATGTTGACAAACTGGTATAAAAGCTGGGGGGTGAATTTTTTAGAGCCTACCTCCAGCATAACCCGAAGTGCTTCTTTTGTATTTTTTATTCTTGTCGGGGTTCGGTTTGAGGTCAAATCATCGAAAAAGCTGCATAGGCCAACCATTCTGGCCATTTCGCTAATTTGTTCTCCGGACAATTTAAAAGGATAACCTGAGCCGTCGTTGTTTTCGTGGTGTTCAAGAGCAACCAGACAGATATCTTCCGGCATACCCATTTCTTGTTTTAGAATTTTGTATCCTATTTGCGTGTGAGTTTGAAAAATTTTGTTATCCTGTTGAGAAAGTACTGTTTTTTCAAGAATTTCTTTTGGCAGTTTTAACATACCTATGTCATGCAGCAAAGCGGCTTTTGCAAGCTTTTCAATGTAATCTTCATCAAGGTTTAGTTTATAACCGAGAGCTGTAACCAGTATGGCGGTATTAAGTGAGTGGCAGTCATAATAGTTGCCCAATAGTTTTAATTGCGAACAGTATTTTACATCAGGCAGGACAGCGTGTACATCATCAAGGATTTTGTCTTTGATTTCTCCTATCATTTGTATTGCATCCTGTTTGGAATTTTCCTGCATTGCAAACATTGTCGTGGCAAAATATGATTTCATATCAACTTGAGCCTGGGCTTTGATTTTTGATTTACGATTGACGGTTTTATCAAAAATAATTTCTTTGGGTTTTTCTTTTTCAAAAGAATCAGATCCGTCTATTATTTCATCGTTTTCATTTGCTTTTTTATTTCGGGGTTTGTTGTTTTTTTGTGTTGTTTTTGGTGATTTTGGTGTGTCTTTATACAAATTTTCATACTGACTGATTTGCAAAAGTTTCCCTGAAGTCAGTATTTCGCCGGCATTTACAAGTTTGTCCCCGTTATCGTTATAAAGGTCAAAGGGGAGCATTTTAAATTTTACTAATTCTTCTACCTCAATCTTTTCCATAATAAGATTATATGCATATAATATGCTTTTTGCCAACAATTTGTTTATATGAATTTAAGAATTATTGGTATAATATAAACTATGTTTAGTTGAATAAAAAGAGGAAAATTGTAATGTTAGCACTACAATATATCGGTCACAGCGCGTTTTATATCAGTAATTCTCAAGCCGGCATTTTGATTGATCCGTTTATTTCAGGTAATCCTAAATCTGTTTTTGATATCAATAGCGCAAAAATTACTGATATTTTTGTAACCCACGGTCACTCAGATCATCTAGGGGATGCAATTCCGTTTTCAAAAGAGTTTAATGCTTCTGTTTTCGCTGTTTTTGAACTTGCCAACTACTGTATGAGCAAAGGTGCAAAAGCTCACGGCGTGAATATGGGCGGAAAAATCAAATTCCCGTGGGGCAGTGCAAGATTTCTTCCTGCTTTTCACAGCAGTTCTACTCCAGAGGGGGGGTATGCAGGCATGCCGGCTGCAATTTTGTTTGAAATAGACGGCGTAAAAATATATCATGCCGGCGATACCTGTCTTAATTGCGAAATGAAAACAGCCGGTGAAATTTACAAACCTGATATTGCACTTTTGCCTGTCGGTTCAAATTACACAATGGATATTGATGAAGCAATAACTGCGGCAAAATGGCTTGAGGCAAAACATGTTATACCTATGCATTATGACACTTTTGATTTAATCAAGGCTGACACAAACGATTTTAAAACTAAAATAGAAATGCTTGGCAAAAAGTGTACAATAATGAGACCCGGAGAAACCATAACAATCAAATGAGCAAGAAAAATACGGCATTAATGATAATACCTACCGGAATAGGTGCATCAATTGGCGGTTATGCGGGTGATGCCAGTCTTTATGCTCGAAAAATAGCCGGACGTATTCCTTTGATAGTTAACCCTAACATTGTTAATGCAGCTGTGTTTTCGGGTATCAGTGACAATATGTATTATGTTGAAGGTTTTGCTATAGATGAATTTGTTAAAGGCAATATTGCGCTAGAACCTTCCGTAAACAATAAAATAGGGGTAATCTTTGACAGTGCAATAAGTCAGAAGGTTTTGAATATCCATTTAAACACCCTAAATGCAATAAAGACGGTTTACGGCATTGATATTACCGGATATGAAATAACAAAAGAGCCTTCGGGGGTTGAATTTTTTACAACTGCCGGCGGGATTTCTTCAGGTAAAGTTAATAATCCGGAAACTCTTTTGCATGCCGGAAAAAAGCTTTTGCAACAAGGGGCACAGGCGCTGGCTGTTGTGTGTGCATTTAGCGAGCCGCCCGAAGATGATTACGAAAACGGAAACGGCGTTGATGTTGTAGGAGGGGTAGAGGCTGTAATCTCTCATTACTTAACCAAACATCTATTGTGCCCGTGTGTGCATGCTCCGGCTTTTGAAGATGTTGAAATAACGGGAAAAGTTGTTAATTCCAAAGTCAGCGCGGAATACATTACCCCTACATTTTTGCCCTGCCTTTTGTTCGGTTTAAAAAACGCTCCATTGCTTGTTAATTTAAAAACAACAAATGTCAATGATACGGATTACATCACCTTAAATAACCTGCATTCGCTTTGTGTACCTTATAACGCGCTCGGGGCAGGCGTAATTCTTGATGCATTAGCGGCAAATATACCGGTTTATGCAATAAAAGAAAATTCAACAGTTTTGGATATAGATAAGAACGCAATTAAATTGCGGGGAGTAACAGAGTTAGATACGTACGAAGATTATATAAGAATAGTAGAAAAGGGCAATAATGAATAAAAAAGCTTACAATCTTGCGGAACTTGTTCTTGTTATAGCAATAATAGGGTTGGTTTTAATTCTTTTATACAAAACAATACGCCCTTCATACAAAGCTGTGCCTCTGGCTTATTCAAGAGTTTATACATCACTCGACGATGCTGTTTATAACTCTTTTGAAAAATTGAGAGAAATTAACGGAATCTTCCCCGGTGCTGACGGAAATCCGGATCCGTACAAATCAGCACAGCAGCTTTGCAGGCTTATTGCAACAGACCCTGCTCAGCCCGAGGGCGAAGGGTATATAAATACGATTTTTTATAACTGTGCGCAAAATTTTAAAACAGCTCCGGCTTATATGACCGGCAACTTTTTTAATGACGACAATATTGCATTTATTGCCGCAAATTCAATGAAATTTTATATTTCTCCGCTCCAGCAGGTCAGGGTAAAAAACGGGGTAAGCAAAAAACAATCATTAACAGTGCGTTACTTTATTGTCTGGGTTGATTTAAACGGCAAAAAAGGGCCAAACAGTGCTTTTGTTAACAAGAAAGGAATAATAGATATTGTCCCTTTTATAGTAACAACACGAGGTACTGTTATGCCGGCTGGTTATCCGACAACAGATGCCACATATTTTACGGCTTATGTGCAGTATCCGATTGATTCAACCCCGATGTCCTCCCGCTCAAGAACATATTATGACGCCCAGAGCGCAGCTTTTAACGGCAGGGAGTATCCGTTTTATGATGAGTTTTCTATCAGAGATTCTCTTTTACGCCAGCATCAGGGTACAGCCCTTGATATTAAATCCTACAGTCCGCAAAGCAGCGGCTATGACAAGCCGTGTGAACTCAAAAAAGAAACGGATGAGCCTTTGTGCAGGGTTGAAATAAACGACCGGTTTTAGACCTTTTTATTTTTTAGTATGCAGATTGCAGTTACATACTTTATTAATAACTAGAGTTGGTCTTGATAAATAGGTCGTTGCCTTATATAATTAAATACATTATGGAATTGATGCAAAGAATAACAGAACCGATACTCGGGTTTGAGGTTGATTTATTTACTTTTAATGAGGCGTTGATTTTTGTTCATCAACACCTTAAAGAAAACAGAGGCCTTCATATTGTAACAATTAACCCCGAGATGATATCAACAGGATGTAAAAATCAGGAATTCGGCAGGATTTTAAACGAAGCTGACCTATCAATACCTGATGGTGTAGGTATAAAGCTTGCATTAAAAATTAAAGGCATAAAACAGGAAAATATTCCCGGTATTGAATTTTCTAAAAAGCTAATGGGGGTCTGTGCTCTAGAAGGATATACAATAGGGCTGGTAGGTGCCAAAGAAGAGGTTATTCAAAAAGCTGCTTCAAATCTACGTAAAGAATTTGAAAATTTAAATATAACTTACCTACATAACGGATATTTTGATGAAAATCAGGAAGAAATTATAAAGGAAGAAATAAAAAATATTTCTCCTAAAGTAATTTTTGTGGCACTTGGTGCACCAAAGCAGGAAATATTTATTTCTAAATTGAAAGAACAAATGCCTCATACCGTATTTATCGGGGTAGGCGGAAGTTTTGATGTATGGTCAGGAAAGATAAAGCGTGCTCCTGTGATTTATCAAAAACTCGGGCTGGAATGGCTTTATCGTACTATTAAAGAACCAGCCAGGTTTAAACGTATTTTTCCGGCTTTGCCATTGTTCCTTATTCGGGTTATAATGGAAACTGTACACGAGAGTTGGGTAAAAATAAGATGATACAGTTACGCGGTGTAACAAAAAGATATAAAAACAATTATGCACTAAGAAACGTAAACCTTGACATAATGTCCGGGGAATTTGTTTTTATTACCGGTTCTTCCGGGGCGGGTAAATCTACTTTGATGAAACTGCTATATAAAGAAGAAACACCAACTGCCGGCAGTGTTATGATTGGCGGTATAAATATAGCCAATCTTCCGTCTGAAAAAGTGCCAAATCTCAGAAGATGTATGGGAATTGTTTTTCAGGATTATAAATTGTTAATGAACCAGAGTGTATATGACAATTGCGCATACGTTATAAGAACACTGGGGATGAGTTCCAGAGAAATAGAAGCAAGGGTGACAGGAGCCTTAAAGGTTGTCGGGCTTGTAAATAAAATGAAGGCAAAAGCCTCTGAACTTTCCGGCGGAGAGCAGCAAAGGGTATCTATTGCACGTGCTATTGTTAACGGTCCGCCTTTGTTGATTGCCGACGAACCTACAGGTAATTTGGATCCCAAGAACTCTATGGAAATTATGCAGATTCTTGAACAAATTAACCAAAAAGGTATTACAGTTCTTGTTTCTACCCATGATCATGCAATGGTTGATTATTTTAGAAAAAGAGTACTTACCCTGGAAAACGGACAAATAATAAGAGATGTTCAGGCAGGCACATACGAATAATTTTAGTTGAGAGTAAATGCAAATGAGTGACGATTCAACAAAATCTATAATAAAAAAGAAAGTTAAAGCACATATACCAAAAGACTGGCTTAAAGAATTAAGGATAGTTTATCGTATAGGGCTTGAAACTATACATGGTATAAAAAGAACAGGCTGGATTAATATAGCAATTATTACAACAATGGCAGCTATTTTGACTATTTTTGGCTCGTTGTTCCGTACCACGCTTTCTATTACGTCATTTGTACAGGAACTTGGCAATGTTCTTGAAATTTCTGTTTATTTAAAAGAATCTGCAAATACAGATTCAATATCTAAAGAGATAAAAGCAATTGAACATGTTGAAAGGGTAAAAATTATACCTAAAGAAAAATCCTGGGCAGATATGCAAAGAGAAATAGATGTACCTGATATGGAAAACCCGCTGCCTGATACATTGCATGTTAAAGTAGACAAACCTGAAAATATAAACGATGTGTTTAATAAAATAAAAACATTTGCAGGGGTTGAAGATTTAAACTACGCGCAAGACATCGCTAAAAAAATGCAAATGTTTAATAATGTTGTACATTCAATAACGCTTATTGTTGTTGTTCTTGTTGCTATTTTGACAATTACGATAATAAATAATACAATACAGTTGGTTATCCAATCACGCAAGGAAGAAATTGAAATTATGCGTCTAATGGGTGTAAGCAACTGGTATATAAAAATTCCGTTAATTTTGCAAGGAGCAATATACGGTTTTCTGGGCGCACTGATTTCATTGTTCCCTTTAAATGCTGTAAATGGCGGTCTTTTAAAAGTTCATGAATTTTTTGTAGTTGCCTCTCCGGTGCTTGCTAATAATACTGTTATCCTTGTATTATTCATCATTGCTGTAGGTTTTGGGGCAGGAGGCAGTATGCTTTCTATCAAAAAGCATCTACAGGTATAATAAAAAGGTGACAGTAATGACAAATCCACAAGAGCTAATAGATAAAATTAAAGATATTCCTGCAATGCCAAACGTTATAGTTAAGGCATTGGGTATTATTAAAGATGATCAGTCTGGGACTAAAGAACTTGGCGAGATAATGGCTTATGATCAGGCGCTGACTTCTCAGGTTCTAAAACTTGTTAATTCTGCTTATTACGGGTTTGCTCAAGAAATAACCTCAGTATCAAAAGCGCTTGCGCTTCTTGGCATGTCTCAAACAAAAAATATTATAATCACGGTTGCAATGAAACCGATGCTTACCTCACACGGCGGTAAAGAAATGTGGAAACATTCTCTTAGATGCGCTATAGCGTGTGAAATGCTTGCTGAAAAAATTGATTTGGCTGACAGCGGCGATGCTTTTACTATGGGGTTTTTACATGATATAGGCAAAATTTTGTTAAATATATGTGACCCTGTTTCTTATAACAGGGTGCGGGATATGGTCAAATATGGTACTGATATAATAGAATCTGAAAATGAAGTATTCCATACAAATCACGCCGAGTTAGGTTTTTTGCTGGCTAAAAAATGGAAATTATCCGTTATGCTGGCAAATTGCATAAAATATCATCACGACCCGATGTCGTCATCAATGCCGGAAGTTGCTACGCTTGTTTATCTTGCTAATGCGCTGTCGCATGATGAGCCGGACATTTATGATGAAGAGCTTGTCAAAGAGCAGCTGGGTCTGGAAACACATGACGTTATGAGTTACAGAGATGAAATTCTCGAAAAAGCAAATTCTCTGTTTGCTACACTAAATGCAGGTTAATATAATAAAGATTGGATAGATTATGAAAAGAACAAAAAAAATTAAAGCATTTACCCTTGCAGAAACCCTCGTTACACTTATGATTATAGGTGTAATTGCGGCGTTAACTGTTCCGACAATTAAAGACAACTCTGACGAGGCAAAATATGTTGCTGCAGCAAAAAAAGCATATTCTGCCGCAAGCAACGCTACACAGGCTGTTGAGGTACGTCATACGCATTCAAATTTTTGGAGTTTAACAGATTCTAAAGTTCTAAAATGGTATAAAGAAGTACTCAATGAGATACCGAATCCGGATCCGTCTCAATCGTCATGGGCTATGGTTACAGTCGGCGGGTCAAGTGCCGGAACATTTTCACCGACTTTTTGGACTGCTGACGGTATGGCATGGCAGTTTAAAGCCTCATCAAACGGCTGTTCAAAAGGCGGAGATATCCTTATTGATACAAACGGTGCACAACAGCCAAATACCGTAGGTATTGATATCCATGGTTTTATAGTAGGACATAAATCTTGTAAAGCTTCTGCTTTCGGTGTGTTTGCCATGGGCGATGGCTGTAACGATACAAATAGCACTTATGCTTGTACTGCGTATACAATTCAACAGGGTAAAATGCCCTGGTTTAGAGATGCCGGCTCGTATTCAAGCTGTTCATCTTTTGTAGGCTCTTCGTCTAATTGCCCGAGTTTTTAATATAGTATTACAAAAATAGAACAAAGACGTCAAGGTTTATCATATCTTTGATGTCTTTGTTTTTTAACGTTTTTGGCTGTATTTTCTTATATATTAGTTTTCTAACTCTTTGTGTGTTTTATTAAATAAATCTATTACCCTGCAAAATTGATAGGTTAAATCTAATTCATCCAGGTCGTCTATATGTTCGGTTTTATCAAGCACATATGGCTCTTGAATGCCCCTTATTTTGTTTTGTGCTGATTTTAAATCTGTCAGCAGGTTTATTAAGTGTGCCAGTTGAATTGGGCTGATGTTTAGTCGTCGTGCAATTTCTTCATCCATTAATAAATGCAGCGGGTTAGATTTTTGCACTCTCATATAAAGCTCACCGCATTCATCTGCCCCAAGAAAAATATCATTACAGGGGAAAGTTTCTCTGGCAATTTTTGCGAAAACTCCTGCTTTAGATTTGTTTTTTTCGCTCATATTGTTGATATTCGGAAAAAAATATACACCTTTAAAAGATATATTGTTATTTATTTTATTAATCATTGCTTTTAACTTTCTTTTTAGCATAAAACAGCAAAAATATTTATTTTTGCTGTTTTATTTTGTGTATCTAAACAAATGTTAATATATTGTTAATTAGACATTCTGGGCAATGGAGGAACCGGCGGGTTTAACGGAGCAATCGGTTTTAGTGCAGGTTTTTGTTGCTGTTGTTTTTCCGTTGGTTCAAGGAATGTGTTGTTAAAAGAAACCGGATTCGGTTGATTTTGAGATTGTGTTTGACTATCTCCTGCAGCATTGGTCTCGTTCGATTCGTTTTGTTTTTCTGCTTCAAGAGCTTCTTCATCTGTAATAGTTTTTGTGTCAACCGAACCGTATCTTTTCAAATCTATCTCAGGATAGTCAAATTTTGATTTGCCGAATTTTTCAACAAGTACTTTCATTGTTGATTTCCAAACCGAAGCAGGTATTGTACTTCCGTAAACACTGCCCATTTTGGAGTTATCGTCATTGCCTACCCACACACCTGTTACTACGTCAGGTGTGTAGCCGTAAAAGGAGGCATCTTTGCTATCGTCAGTTGTACCTGTTTTGCCTGCTGAAGGAACTCCTATATTGGCTGCACGTGCAGTACCTCTTTCTATAACGGTTTTTAACATAGCAGTTACAACTGATGCGGTATTAAGATTGAGCACTTTCATTACTCTGGTTTTTGGTGCCTGATAAATAACTTTTCCGCGGGAGGTTTCTACTCTTTCGACTGCATAGGGTTTTACCTTGAACCCTCCGTTGGCAAAAGCACCGTACGCAACTGTCATCTCGTATAATTTTACGCCGTTAGACCCGAGAGCAATAGTCATATCATATTCTAGCGGGGTTGTGATTCCCATAGAACGGGCAACGCCTATTACAGAACGGACACCTACGTCTTTTATTAGTCTGGCAGCCATTACGTTGGAGGAAAGTGTTAATCCCATATATAAAGGCAGTTTCCCTCTGTATTTATTGTTGTAGTTATGAGGGCGCCATCCGTTTATGTTGACAGGTGTGTCTTCAAGCATATCATTTGGCCCCCAGCCTTTTTCAATGGCTGCAGCATAAACAAAGGGTTTAAAAGCTGACCCTGGTGGTCTTATGGATTGAGTTACCCTGTCGTATTGGCTTTTATAATAGTTTTTGCCGCCGACATAAACATAAATTTCTCCTGTAATCGGTGAAAAAGAAAATACAGCTGCCTGTCTGTTTCCGCCGGTGCCTAGTGCGCTTACAACAGCATTTTCTGCAGCTTTTTGTGCTTTATAATTGAGGGTTGTTACAATTTTATACCCCCCTTGAGAAATTTCAGTCTCGTCAAAACCCAGTTCCTCAAGTTCATTCATTGCGTAATCAACAAAATACGGTGCTCTGTTGAGTGAATATACGCTGGGGTTAGGATTAAGGTGTAATTTCTCTTTTTTGGCAGCCTCGTACTGTTCTTTTGTTATGTATCTCATTTTCAGCATTCTGCCGAGCACCTGATCACGTCTTTGCAGTGCCAGTTTTTTGTTGTTGTATGGAGAATAAACTGAAGGCGCCTGCGGCAAACCTGCTATCAAGGCTGATTCTGCGAGTGTCAAATCTTTTAGCGGCTTGTTAAAATAAATTTGCGCTGCCCCTGCAACACCGTATGCGCCGGAACCCAGATAAACATTGTTAAGATACATTTCGAGTATCTGGTCTTTTGAGATTGTTTTTTCTATTCTGGCTGCTACAATGAACTCTTTTATTTTTCTGTCAAATGTTTTTTCGTTGCTTAAAAACAGTATTCTTGCAAGCTGCTGTGTAATTGTGCTTGCGCCCTGTTTAAGGTCGCCTGTCATAATGTTTACTACCATAGAACGAGCAACCCCTATAGGGTCATAACCGTGATGGTGATAAAAGTTTTTGTCTTCTGTAGCAATAATTGCATCTTTTATATATTGCGGAACATTTTCTATATCTACTTTTTCAAATTTATATGCTGTAAATGTTTTAATAACTTCATCGTCTGCCGAATAAATTTTTGTTACAACATTAGGTTTAAAATCTTCCAGATGCTGAATAGGCGGCTGTGAAGCCAGGTACATATTTACTCCGATAAAACCGGCGAGCATAAAAGAAAAAAGCATTATAAACAGCTGTTTAAACGGGCCGTTTTTTTTAGGATTCTTAAATTTTTTTGGCATTTCAAACTCTGACATTTCTACTAATCCGTTATGTAAATAAACATATACAGCTGTATTCTAACAAATAAAATATATAAATACAATGTTTCTTTGCGGCTTGTGTGTCCAATTAGTATTTAGTTTAGCCTTATTGTCATACTCGATACTTGCAATGAGTGTATTAAAATGATATATTCGAAGAGCCATAGTATTTTATCGCATTGGGCATCGCCTTTAATAACAAAAATTTATCAGCAAAAGACAGAATCGTTCTTGCATTGGATACTGATTCGCTTGAAGAAGTGGAAAGACTTGTTAAACTCTTAAAAGACTATGTCGGATGTTTTAAAGTAGGACCGCAGTTGTTTTTGGCGTGCGGATATGATGCTATAGATTTGATTAAAAATAACGGGGCAAATGTATATTTTGATGCCAAGTTCCATGATATTCCTTCAACTGTTGCTAAAGCGGCATCAACTCTTGTTAAAAGGGGCATCACTACTTTCAGCGCCCATCTTGCCGGCGGGTCTAAAATGCTTAAGACTACTGCAAAAGTGGCAAGAGAAACAGCTAAAAAATTTAACCAGCCTACTCCTACTATACTTGGTGTGACGTTGCTTTCAAGTTTTGGACAGCGTACTTTGACTGAAGAATTAAATGTTAGAATGAATATTGATGAGTATGTTTCCCATCTTACGTATCTGGCTCAGGAGTCTAAAATTGACGGTGTTATTGCCAGTGCCTCTGAAGCAAAAAAAATAAGAAAAGAGTTTTCTGATGAGTTTATTATTCTGTGTCCGGCAATTCGCCCTACATGGTCTGTGGTTAATGACCAGATAAGAGTTGTTACGCCTGCGGATGCTATACGTGCCGGCGTAGATTATATGGTTGTCGGCAGACCTATTACCGCAGCAGAAGACCCGATTGCTGCTGCAAATTTGATTATTGACGAAATAGAAGAAGCATCTAAAATAATAGAAGTATAGTTAATTTTAATAAACAGGAGGTATTAATGATTATTGGTGTGCCTAAAGAAGTTAAACCGTGTGAAAACAGGGTATCATTAATACCGTCGTCTGTTAAAACCTTGATAGATAACGATAATGTTGTGTATATTCAAAAAGGTGCGGGTGAAAAAATAGGTTTTAGTGATGAAATGTACGTGAGTGCAGGTGCCGGGATACTTGATTCTGCTCAGGAGATTTATGAAAAATCAGAAGTTATTGTCAAAGTAAAAGAACTTCAAAAATCTGAATATGATATGCTTAAAAACGGGCAGACTGTGGTCACATATTTTCACCTTGCGGTTGAACCTGATTTGCTGGATGTTCTTTTGAAGAAAAAAATTACTGCAATAGCATATGAAACCATAGAAAAAGAAGATGGTTCTCTGCCTTTGCTTTCTCCCATGAGTGAAATCGCCGGAAAGATGTCGGTACATATAGCAGGAAGATATTTAGGCTGTGATTTTGGCGGAGTTGGTAAGCTTTTAGGCGCAGTTCCTGGTGTATATCCTTCTACTGTACTTATTATTGGTGCAGGTGTTGTGGGGTCTAATGCGGCAAAAGTTGCATACGGGCTAGGTGCAAATGTTGTTGTGATGGATATTTGTCCTAACAAGTTGAGAGAAATTGATAAAGAATTTGCCGGAAAAATTAATACCGTTATATGCAATGATTATAACCTTGAAAAATTTATAAAAGAGGCGGATATTGTCATTGGTGCTGTGCTTGCACGTTCTGAAAAGACCCCTGTTCTTGTAAAAGATTATATGGTTCAGACGATGAAAAAAGGCTCGGTTATTGTGGATGTGTCTATTGATGAAGGCGGAATTATTGAAACAATAAAAGAACCTACATCTTTAGATAAACCTGTTTTTGAAAAATATGGTGTTGTACATTATGCAGTGCCTAATATCCCCAGCTGTGTAGCAAGAACAGCAACTATATCTTTAAACAATTATATTTTGCCATATATCCTTAAACTTGTTAGCAAAGGTTTTATAGCTGCTGTAAAATCGACACCCGAACTTTATAAAGGCGTTAATACTTTTCAGGGCAAACTTACAAATTCTGATGTTGCAAAGACTCTGGAAAAACCGTATTCAGAATTATCTATGTTAATAGGATTTTAAGAAATTGTGTAAAACAGGTGATAAAATATTGCAATCTGTTTTACTCAAATACGGCTAAATCTGACAAATTTGCTTAAATTTCTGTAATAAGTCTTTTAACTCTGTCAACACATGCCTGTGAACTGTGCTGCCATTCGCGGTAAGAGATTCTTGTGACTTTATAGCCTGCGCGCTCAAGAATAGTTTGTTTTTTTGTGTCGTTCATTTTTTCTTTAACGTTATCATCAACGCCGTCGATTTCAACGACTATTTCTACCTCTGTTTCAGGGTCTTTAACAAGCAGGTCGGGTAATACACCGGCGGCTTCAACGCCTGCGTGTACTTCAAGTCCCTCCATAATTAAGACCTGAGCAACCTCTTTTTCAAAATCGTTTTTATATTTGTTTTTCTGAAATTCATCATCTTTTGCACAGTCAAGATATTTTTGGATATATTCCAGATAATCTTTTAACAACCCCGGCGGCAGCCCTTTGGGCTCTCTTGAGATGAAACATATTAGTTTTTTGCGCGCACGTGTTATTGCAACGTTAAAAAGATTAGGCTTTTGCAGGAAGGTCAGGCTCTGGACAAAACTGTTTTCTGCCACAGCCCATGAAAGTATCATCACATCTCTTTCATCCCCCTGAAAAGTGTGTGCCGTGCCTACTTCTATCTGGTGTTTTCTTATGGTTGATTCTGTCAGCACCTGTCTCAGGGCTTTGGATATTAAATCTACCTGACCTCTAAATGGCGAGATTATCCCTATTGATACAGGGTGTTCGTCGTTTCCTTCATCGGCTAGTATGAGTTCGTGCACTCTTTTTAAAACCGCCTCGACCTCCGGCATGTTGCGTGTTGCGTCGGAATCTACTTTGCCGTCTGTTACAATATGCAGTTCTAATACATCATCAGTTCCTGCATTTTTTGTCATTATACGTATTCTGTTACCGTAAAACTCCTGATTGCTGAATTGAATAATAGGGTAGCTGCTTCTGAAGTGTTCATCAAGCAAAACAGGGTTTGTTGAATAGTAATTTGCAAGGTCAAACATGGAGTTTGTGCGGAATCTCCACATAAGCTGGTATTTATCGGGAATATTGTACTGGCTTAAGAAGGACTGTTCCTTTGCTTTTTCTAAGAAGGAAAGATGCGGCAGTTGTTTGTCATCGCCGACAATTACTGCTTTTTTAGCTCTGAACAGTATCGGAAAACAGCTTGCAATATCGCATTGAGACGCCTCATCTATAATAGCGACGTCAAAAAGCCCCGGTTTCATCGGTAAAGAGCCTGATACTGCATAAGTAGTCAGACACCAGCAGGGGAACGCTTCTAGAAGAGGGTTAAAATCCTCTTCTTCCAGAAGTCTGTTCTGGAGGTTTTTCTTTCTTTCAACAATAGCTTTTGTATGAATAATGAGTCTCTGGCGTTTTACCTGATCTCTTAAAAGTCCTTTGAGTGATTCTCTTCGTTTGTTTTTTAGAATATCAACAGCAAGTGAGCGTTGTTTTTTCTTTAGGTCTTTGATTTGCGAGAGTAGCTGGTGAATATTACCTATTTTGTGAATCCTTGTTTCTGTCATTCTTGCATTGCATTCCATCTCTGATATCTGAAGTTCCAGAGAAAGACGCATTATAGAATCCGGATCTGACGGCAGGCTGTTTACACCGAGGATTTTTTTCAGTTTCATTGCCGACATCGTGTTAGCAATTGAGGTGAATAATCCTGATTTTTCCAGATTTTTTTCTATGCTTGAAAGTACTTTTTTTATTTCATCAACCTCGTCTTTTTTAAGGTTGTGTTTTATAAACTCTTTTTCTCCCAAATCAGTTTCTAAAGAAGTTTTTTTCTTTATAATTGCATGCCATTCTTTTTCAAGCTCAAGTATTTTTTCGCATTTATTTTCAAGCTCTCTTATTGCTCCTAAAAGTTCGTACATATCATCAACATCAACGAGTATGGCATCGTCGTAGCCTGTATCAATGTCGATTTTGTTTGCAATAAGGTCTTGCAGCTGGAAGCTGAGCTGCTTTTGATAATTAAGTCTGCCGGCTCTGAGTGCCAGAAAAGGGGCTCCGAGTTCGTTGAGTCTTTGGGCTACAACGTCTACTGCCTTGTCCATTCTTGAGGCAACAAGCACTGTCTTTCCGTTAGCAACTAGGTGCGCGACAAGGTTTACTATTGTTTGAGATTTTCCCGTTCCGGGCGGGCCGTAAACTGCAAGCAGCGTATTTTGTTCAATTTTTTTTATAACATCTGCCTGAGAATCGCTTAAAGACAGCGGAGTTACCGCACAAAAATCCGTCATATCTTTTGGTTCTTTGCCGGATTTTTCAAACAGCTTGCCTGTCCCTCTCAGGTATTCTTCATTTACTACGGACAGGGCTGTTTCTCTAAATACGCCGCTGGGCTTTTCCGCTATTTGTGTAAGTTCATGCAACACACCGGCTGTAATAGACGGACGTTTTGTCAAAATAACTGCACTCTGGCTTGTTATAGAAACTTTATCGAGTTTCATAACAGGTTTTGGCGCATTTGTGTCTTCTATAAAATCGTCTATATTTTCTGAATCAATTTTGTGATAAAAATTATCCGCAGCGTCGTCTTTTACATAATTTTCATTCGCGTCGTCTTCGTGATTTAACGAGATTTCAACATCCGGCAAAATGGATTTCAGCGTAGTTAAAAAGATATCCAATTTTTCCTGAGTAAGCGGCAATTCCGGAACTACTTCCAGAAGTCCGTCTAACATATGTTCCATTTCGTCTTCATCGTCGCTTTTTCTCATTAATGCAGTGAGTGCACCGGTGTTCAGTGACAACACATCGTCTTGAAGAGTGCATGTAATACTCATACCTTCTCTTTCGAGCTTGCAGGGTGCATATAAAAGCGGGGTCAAAAATTCATTACTTCTTTTGGTACGGGAGTTTTTCCCGACAAGAAACAAATGACCGTAGATAAGGTATTTATCCTTCTGACTCATTTCGCTTTGAATCATCAGCTCTGTTAAATCGCTGTCAGAACCGTCTAAATGCAAGGGTTCATCAAATTTGGTGAACAGAGCTTCATCGCCTTTTATAAAAATCCATTTGTTGTCTTTGTCCTGTTTCAGGTTGCGAAATGTAGAGCTTTGAACTTCTTCTCTTACGCAGTCATGTAAATATAAACTTAATCTTTTAATAAAACTGTCGTGAAATGCCGACTGAATAATTTTTGTAGCTTCTTGTAACATAATACCTTAATTATACCTGATTATACATTAATCGTATCATACGAAATGAGGATAATATGCTTAATATATGCGCAGTTTTAATTTTTTCGCCAAGGTATAATAAAAAGCTCTCTAAATAAGAGAGCTTTTTTAATCTTTGTTTTATTAACAGCACACCGGATGTTTGCTGTTTGTGTTTTTCCCGACGCATGTGTATTCAAAACCTCTTTGAATAAGCCTTTTGGCGTCATATTGATTTCTTCCGTCGAAGATAACAGGTGTTTTTAACAGGTCTTTGATTCTGTCAAAGTCCGGACGTCTGAATTCGTTCCATTCTGTTAAAAGCAAGAGAGCATCGGCTTCTTTAAGTGCGTCGTATGCTGATTTTGCGTAAGTTATCTTGCTGCCGAAAATCATTTCCGCGCAATCAAAGGCTTTCGGGTCATATGCCTGAACCTTTGCTCCTCTTTGTAAAAGGGCGTTGATGATAGTGATAGCAGGTGCTTCTCTCATATCATTTGTTTTGGGTTTAAAAGCGAGGCCCCATATTGCAAATGTTTTGCCTGACAGGTTTTCGCCGAAACGTTTAATGATTTTGTCAATAAATATTTGTCTTTGCAGTTTGTTAACCTTGTCTGCAGATTCTAAAAGCTGGTAGTCGCAGCCAAAGTCTTTAGCTGTTTTTAACAATGCTTTAACGTCTTTAGGAAAACAGCTTCCGCCATATCCAAGCCCGGGGAATAAGAACTGTGAGCCGATACGTTTGTCGGCGCACATGCCGATTCTTACCATTTCAGCGTCAGCGCCTACTTTTTCGCAAATATTAGCGATTTCGTTGGCGTAAGAAATTTTTACAGCCAAGAAGGAATTAGCCGCATATTTTGTCATTTCTGCCGACTTAACGTCCATGATAATAACGGGGTTGCCTGTTCTCAAAAACGGTGCGTAAAGTTCCTGCATGATTTCTGTTGCTCTGTGAGAGTTTGAGCCGATAACAACTCTGTCCGGTTTTAGAAAATCGTCAACAGCGGCGCCCTGTTTTAAAAACTCAGGGTTAGAGACAACATCAAATTCTTCGTTTGTTTGAGATTTGATTATCTCTGTAACTTTTTCTGCTGTGCCGACAGGGACAGTGGACTTGTCGATTATAACTTTATAGCCGTTTAAAGCTTTTCCGATTGATTTTGCTACATCATAAACATACTGCAAGTCAGCAGAACCGTCTTCGCCCTGAGGGGTTCCTACTGCAATAAAGCAAACCAGCGATTTTTTTACGGCAGAATCAAGGTCGTTTGTGAAGGACAATCTGTTTTCAGAAACATTAACTTTAATGAGTTCTTCTAATCCGGGTTCGTATATCGGGATAATTCCCTGTTCTAACTTGGCGAGTTTGTCTGTGTCTTTGTCGACGCAGATAACGTCATTGCCCATCTCAGCCAGGCATGTGCCCGCAACCAGACCCACGTAACCTGTTCCTATAACGCATATTTTCATGTTGTTTACTCCTGTTTATCGTTTACTTTATTTTAGCACAAGAAAAAATTGTTGTTTAATGGTAATCTTTAATTTTTTTGAAGTGGATGAGGTATATGTTTTCGTCGTATGGCGCTGTCCATTCTTGAATGACCTTTAAATGAGGGTCGTTGTAAAGGTACTCTTTGAGTTTGGGCCCGAAGTTATAGTGATTTACATGATAATTGTGTTCTATCCAATAATCATTTATGGGTAATTTTTTTAATTTTTGAGGAAATGTTGAATCTTCAAAATTTTGGTTGTACCTTTCATAAAAAAGTTTATTATTATGCTTGATATTATAGTTAAAATAATATTTATATGGTGTATCTAAAGTAATAAAAACATTAGAAAAATCAGGTGCATAATTTTTTAATATATAGGCACTATTTCTAAAATTTGTTTTTAAAAAGGTATATCTTTTTGCTGAATAAGAAATTTTATCTATGCTTATAAATATTAAAAACAGACATAGAATAAATGTTGTGATTTTATTATTTTTTAATAATAAAGTTATTTGAGCATATAAAATTATAAATATTGGTAACAAAAATAATATTACTCGTCGCTCAAAAGGGTAGTGTTTTAAAAAGCTTGCGATTATGCATAATAAAATAGGAATTAACACCAAGTACTTACAACTATTTTTGAATTCTTTGTTGGCAAATAAGATTATAATACTACCAATTAAGAACACAAATAGTAGTTTAGAGTATGGAAATACTATAAAATTTTGCATTTTATCAACAAACATGTGTGAAAAGTTATGTAATGATAAAAATGCAGGTTTGACATTATTCCAATAATCAAACATTCCTCTATATAGTTCTTTATGTACTGGATTGTAGTATATAAATAGCCAGATTAAAAAGTTGATAGAGACAGGAATGAATAAAATACCTAGTTTTAGTTTTTCGTAATATTTATTTTTTATCATATCAAGGATAATTACTAAAAAACCACCTGCCATAACAAACCATGCCGGATTTGAAAACCAAGGTGCGATTACTAAAAGCAGAGAATATAACCAACAATTTTTATAAGAAACTGTTTTTATGTTTAAGGAGTGAAATACAATTAGCAGAATTATTGTGAACATTATTTCACATGTATATTGTTTGAATACTTGAGTATAATTAATAGCTACAGCATTAAATGCAAGCATTGCACTGCAAATCCAAGTCATATAACGATTATTGAACATTTTATGAATAAGGTATGAGAATAACGGCAATGATATTATCGAACATAAGCAAGGAAATAATCTGAGCATCATATCTCTCATTTCAAAATTATCAATCTGATGTGAAATATTGAGAATGAATTTGCACACAATCATGAAAAACGGGGGGGCAACCTGCAATATATCTAATGGTTCAAAAAGTTGCAGATATGATTTTTGTAATATATTAAAGCCTAAACTGCCCTCATCTCCATAAAACGATTGATTATAAAAATAGACCTTTAACCTTAAAATTATCCCGCAAAGGATTATAAGCCCTGTAATCAGGTATGTTAAATTTATTTTTTTTAATTTTTCCAAAACTAACTCTTTATTTATTTTATACATTTTGTTTTTTCTCCGATTCTAAAAATACGAAATATTTTCTTAACAGAAAATTACCGATAACTCCTATAACGCTTGAAATTGCTTTTGCCCAGAAATTGCTTAATCCGATTGCAATAAGTCCGTAAGTGCACCCGTAATCTATTGAGCCCATAATGACAAGGGTCACAATATAAGTCATAATTTCACCAAAAGCACTCCAGTGAGCTTTGTGGCGAAACAGCAGCAATATGCAAAGAATATAGTTTATCATTGCTGAGATTACAAAGGCAGCGCCAACGCTTAAAAACAAGCTTAGGTCAGAATTTATGAAAAGCAAAAACAGGAATATGTTGGCTAACGCACTAACACCGCCGATGAAAAGGTAGAGAATAAACTGCATAGGAATCGGCGCAGTGTGCGCTCCGTAGTGGAGTATGCAATACAACGCACGCAGCCCGTCTTTTGCACCTATCTTTTTCCCTTCTTCAAAAGTTCTGGGGTTATAAGCTATTGCGCATTCGTATACCCTGTATTTACCCTGGGCGACATATACTGTTACTTCCGGTTCAAAACCAAAGCGATTTTCTTTTAATTTTGGTGCAATTGTTTGTATAACCTCTCTTTTAAAGAGTTTATAGCAGGTTTCCATATCTGTAATATCAAGGTTTGTGTACATATTTGTTAAAAGGGTGAGCCCTTTGTTCATAAATGTGTGCCAGAAATACAGAATTCTTCTTGTGTCCGGTTTTAGGTATCTGCTGCCGTATACCACATCCGCTTTGTCTTCCATCAGCGGCTTTATCAGTTTTAAATAGTCCTTTGGGTCATATTCCAAATCTGCATCTTGAATGCCGATATAATCGCCGGTTGCAGCAAGAAATCCTGTTCTTAGCGCAGCACCTTTGCCCATGTTTTTTTCGTGTTTAAACACTTTTACACAGGGAATTTCTTTTGCGATATTTTGCGCGATATTATAGCTGTCATCACTTGAACAGTCATCAACAAGCACAAGTTCGAGTTTTATTTCGTCAGTTTGTATTTTTAAAACCTCGTCTACAATGTTTCTGAGTGTTTTTTCTTCGTTGTATACAGGTATTACAAGACTCAGTGTTTTCATTATTCTCCTCTTTTTGGTTTATACAGGTTCTGCTATAACAATAGTTTCCACTAAAAAGTCGTTATAGGTATATAGCGGGACATATTTCAATTTATACCCAAGATTCCATTGCTTAATCATTGGGGCTAGTTTAAAGAAATCTTCAGGTTTGTGATAAATTGAAACAAGCAAGGTTGGGCGGCATCTTTTTATTGTTTCATAAGCGCCGTTCAATACATTTTGTTCAAAGCCCTCAACGTCTATTTTTATTAACCCTACGTTAAGATTGTTTTCTTTTACGTATTTATCTAACGGGATAATATAGGCTGTTTCTCCGTTTTTAATATTTTCATCTGATATATAAGCCCCGCCGATATTATTGGGATTATAGTTCTCATTCAAAAACAAGGTTTCTTCTTTGTCACCCAGTCCGCATTTTACCGGAACAATATTGTGTTTTTGGTTTAGCTCTATTGTTTTTTTCATCAGGCTGAAATTTTTTTCTTCCGGTTCAAAAGCATAGACTTTTTTGTTGGTGTAGTCTGATAAAACAATTGAAGAATCACCTATACAGGCTCCTGCGTCTATAATATCTCTGTTATTAAAAACGTCTTTATTTAAATCATCGAGTCCGAGTTTTGAATACAAAACTTCACTTAAAAAGAAATCAACAGGAAGTTTGTAATTGTCTAATTGCCAGTAGTCACCGTTTTTCACCTTTTGAGACATATATTTATCTCTTTTTTCTATAAAAAGCTTTGTCTGTGAATCTATTAAATCATTAAAAGTTATTTTTCCGTTAGACTTGTATCTGACGTAGGTATTATTTAAGTCTGATATAATTTTTGTTTTGTCATCAGAATCAAAGCATTCTAAGAGGTTTTGCAGTTGTTTTCCAAGACAGGGGTAGTCTGAAAGATATTTGCCAAACATCTTTTCAAATCCTGAAAGATAACAGTTTGTACTTATACAGGATTTTATAGTGCAGAGCTCTTTTTTTATCTAGTCTGTTTCTTTATTTATTTTTACAATCTCGTTTTTTATTTCATTTTTGAGATTATTTATAGTGTTTTTGTTATTTATTTCCAGATTTTTTAAGTCCTCAAGCGCTTTTTTTAAAGAAAATTTTTGGTATTTGAACTTAATTTTTAATCCGAGTATTTTAAATATTTTGTGATTATTTTCGTTGTAAACAGAAAACATCTTTTTTGCGGCAAGTTTTAATTTATTTTTATAATATGAGAGTTTCATTTTGTTTATATCTTTTGTTGAAACTTTTTTAGCTTTTTCAAGCATACTATCCATTCTACAGTTAGGGCTGTCAAAAATAGGATTTTTCATAACCTCGCAAAACTTCCAGTATTCAGAAAATTTGGGGTCAAAAATTGCATTGTCAT
>CALUQS010000017.1 GCA_944322975.1 Candidatus Gastranaerophilales bacterium | reverse complement strand
TGAACCAAATTAATCTTTATACTTCAGCAATTTTTACGTGCCGAGTTGCCGAGCACAGGTTTGTGTTACTTTCTGTACGAACGGAACAGCAGGTCGGAAAGTTTCTTGGGCTCCACCCGTTCTTTGCGTCAAAGAATGGGTGGAACATAAAGCTATAATCGAGTTTTAATAACTAACATTTTTTTGATAGTGTCCTAATCGTTGGTTACGTTTTTATGGAGACACTTCAAGTAATGCCGACATGCTTTCTTATGTTATCTTTACCTAGTTAGCTGTGTAGGGCGCAACGTCATTTTTTATTTGTATCATATTGTAATTTTATTAAAGTTTTATTCAACACAACTATCACATATATTGCAATAAAAAAAACCGTCGGGTTGTTTTTGTACACCGGCGGCCATAAAGTAAACAGTTTACGAGTGAGAGTGGAATATGCACAGTCTTATAATATTAAATTGTGCTGTTTTTTTTAACTCCCCGGTTGTATAAAAATATTTCTTATTTAGTATATAATTTTATAGGAGATATTAACGGAGAGAGAGTATGTTGTTTTTTATATCATTATTTATGGTGTTTGTATCGTCATATATGATTGCCTGCGTGGCTTCTCCTAAAAATAAGGAAAATAAACCCTACACTCCCGCGCCGTTTTTATATATCTTGCTGGCAATGTTTGCTCAGGTTGTTTTGACCTTTGAAGTTTTGTCGCTGTTTAAAGCAATTAATGAAACTAATGTCCTTGTTTTAAACCTTGTCTTTTTAATAGCAGCCGCCGTTTTGTGGTTTAAAAAAGGAAGACCGCTCTACATTCCGGCTGTAAAAGAAAAACTTAAAGATATCTTTAAATCGCTCAAACGTGACAAAATTTTGATGATAATGGCCTTTGGTTTTGTCTTTTTAATGATTGTTGTTACAGCTTTGGACGCTTTTATGCCAGTGACAGGCGGCGACGCCCTTACTTATCATTTGAACAGAGCCTCTTACTGGATGCATCAGGGCAGTTTAAACCACTTTGTAATTTCTGATGACAGAAACCTTGTCATGCCAATAAACTCGGAGATTTTATACCTGTGGAATCTTTTGTTTTTCAAAAATGATATAGGCTTGTATTTTATTTCTTTTATCGGGTATATTGTCTCGGCTTTTTGCCTTTATAACATTCTTGAATACTTTAACTTTACAAAAAGAAGAATTTTGTGGAGTGTATTTATACTTACCTCTTTTGCCTCTGTAATAGTTGAAATAACAAGCCTTGAAACAGATGTGCTTATAGCAGGGCTTGTGTTGTCTTCAATAACACTGTTTTTGTTTGCTATTAAAGAAAGAAAAACAGGCATGCTGGTTTTTTCGGCGCTTGCTTATGCACTGGCTATGGGGACAAAATCTCCGGCTGTGATTGCTTTTCCGGGGGCGTTTTTGTTAATGAGTTATTTTGCTTATAAAAAAGAAAAAAAAGAGTTCTACAAGCCGCTTGTTGCATATCTGGGCTTTTTGTTTATAACTTTTATGATTTTTTCAAGCTATAACTATATTTTGAACTTTATACACTTTTCCAATCCGCTCGGCAGCGAATCCGCCCGTGTTGTACACGGTTTCAGGGGCGGTTTTAAGGCTTTTATCGCAAACTATATAAAATACATCTTTATGCTGTTTGATTTTTCGGGTTTCCGATACAGCGAATACGTAGGCGAACACATACTAAATGCCCGCGAGGCAATACTTTCATTTTTGCACATCCCCATGGATCTCGGGGTTGAAATGTCTGATTATAATGAAATCAACAACAGGCTTATTAATGTTAAAACAGGCGCCGGGATACTCGGATTTCTTGTGTTTTTACCGTCGTTATGCACCTCTGTTGTGCTCGGTTTTACCAGAAGGCACAGCAAAAAAATTAATGTTATACTGGCTTTTGCCTTAATGTTTTTAATAAACGTAGCCTGCTTATCCTTCACAATTGCTTATATGGTTTTCAGTATAAGATTTTTGACGTTTTTAATTGTTATTTCTTCGCCGATTCTTGCTATCTCATACATAAAAAAGACAAACATAATAAAATTATTAATACTGTTTTTTGTTATGTCATATTTTGTAATAATAAGTACAAACCTTGCAGGCAGGGGGATAATCGATGTCTCAAATGTTATACTTAAAACCCCTACTTTGATGCATGCAAGAGAGCGTATAAGATGTGCGCTGTATACGGGTTTTGACGGCAAAAATTCGTATTGTTATCTCAGAGATTATATCCAGAATTTGCCCAAAGGCTCTAAAATTGCGCTTTTCCCTGACGCAACGGATAATACATACATTTTGGATATTTTAAACAGCCACGGGTATAAAATAGAAACATTACTTCCGGAAAATGCTTTAAATTATAAGTATGACGATTATGATTATGTAATCACAACAAAACAAATTTTGATAAGCACTGTTTTGTTAAAAGAAACAAAAGACATAAAGACAAAATACAAACTTTCGCCTGCCGGCAATGCGTATTATCCTAAATACAGCCCGTTTTCCTGTGTATATGAAAAACACGGCGGAGGATTTTATACAAGCGATCAGTATAAAGACGGCGCTGTTGTAATGGATTCGCGCTGTTATATTGCCCCTAAATTCTTTGAAGACAAAGGTTTTAAAATAATACAGGTTTATGATTTTAAATCCGAAAATATCAGATATGAAGGATATGTAACAATATATGAAAAAATAAAAATGTTGCAATAAAGATTATGTTTATAAAATCAATAGAGCTTAAAAATTTTAGAAATTACAAAGACCTTTGTCTTGCTTTTTCAAAGAAAAAAATTCTGTTAATAGGCAAAAATGCACAGGGAAAAACAAATTTGCTTGAGGCAATGTATTATCTGTCATGCCTGAATTCTTCACGGGCTAAAACAGACAGCGAGCTTATTATGTGGAATGAACAGGCTGCAAAACTAAGGGCGTTTGTTTTAAAAGAAGATTTTGAAAAAGAATTAGAAGTTTTAATAAATCCGCCAAAACGCAAAGAACTAAAAGTTAACGGCATAAAAAAATCAAAATCAGCAGAGTTTTGTACAAATTTGTCAGTAGTGTCTTTTTCCGTAAATGATTTGCTGCTTTTAAGGGGCGTGCCCGATGACAGACGCAGCTGGCTGGATATGGCAATAAGCCAGATATATCCGGCTTATCCCGACAGATTAGCAAAGTATAACAAAATACGCACGCAAAAAAACAATCTTTTAAAGGAAATAAAAGGAAATATAAACGCAGATACCTCGCTTTTGGAAGTTTTTAATACGCAGATGGCAGTGTCCGGCAGCAACATTATATTTTTAAGATTAAAATTTTTAAAAGAGCTGCAAAAAATAGCGATGGAAAAACATATACAAATTGCTTCCGCAGAGATTTTAACAACATTTTACAATTCAACAGTACTCGGAGATATTGATTTTTCTTTGCAGACAAATTTTTCAGCCGAAAATATTGCCCAAAAATTTGAAGAAAAACTTAAAGAAAGACAGCTTGAAGAAATAATACGCGCACAGGCTCTTGTTGGACCTCACAGAGACGATGTTTCGTTTTTTATAAACGATATTGAGGCAAAAAGGTTTGCCTCGCAAGGTCAGCAAAGGACAGTTGTCCTGAGTCTTAAACTTGCGGAACTGGAGCTTGTTAAAGAAAAAATAGCTGATACGCCTGTTTTGCTTTTAGATGATGTGCTGGCAGAACTTGATGATATAAGACAAAATTACCTTTTAAATGCAATCGGAAACGACACTCAAACGATTATAACCTCTGTCGATACCCTCCATTTTGACGAGGAATATTTAAAAGACGTTGAGATATTTAAAATTTCTGAAGGAAAAATTGCAGACTGATTACATTGGATAGTTCGCTGCAGTGTAGTCTTCCTGCTGCGGTGAAACCTGCGCATTAGTGTTTGAGCCGGCGCTGGTTTTAAGTTTTTCCAGATACAATTGACCGTTTTTAACGATTGTTTGCAGCTGGGTTAAGTCGCCTTCAATATTGTTTAAAACCTGCTCTGCGTAGTTTTCTGCACCTTCTTTAATACGGTGTGCTTCATCTTCTGCCTGAATTTTTATTTTTTTAGCTTCTTCTATAGTGTTGTCTCTTAGTTGCTGGCATTCTGCAAGAACCTGTTCTTTAATTCTTTCAGCTTCTCTTTGAACCTGACCTAAAAGTTCAGATTCGCTCAGAATTTTTTCCGCTTCAGTTCTTGCCTCGGCAATAACTCTTTCGGCTCTTTGTTGAGCTTCCAGCTGGATTTCTTCGCGTCTTCTCAATATAGATTCAGCTTCTTTTATATCTTCAGGGATAGACGCGTCGATTCGGTCTAAGATAGCCTCCATCTCTGAGCTTTTAACCATGACAAAACCCGGGAGAAAGTGAACCCCTTTGTCTAATATTAAATTTGCTCTGCCTAAGAGTTCTTTAATTCTAAGTTGTGTCATAATTGTTTTACCTTTCTTATATTTTATTAAAATATTTTACCACACTTTCGGGAACAAATTTAGAAATATCCCCTCCGTATTTTGCAATTTCTTTAACTGTACTTGAAGAAATGAAGTTGTACTTTGGTTTTGTTATTAAAAATACAGTTGTAATATTGGGTGCAAGAGAATTATTTGTCTGTGACAACTGCATTTCGTATTCAAAGTCGGAAACAGCCCTCAATCCTCTGATTAAAATATCAGAACCGACCTGTTTTGCATATTCGATAGTAAGACCATCAAAGCTGTCTACCTCGACATTGTCCAGATTCATTTCTTTGAGCGCATCTTTTATCAGTTCAACCCTGTCTTGCGTGGGCAATAACCCTTTTTTTGCATCATTTTTGAGCACTGCTATAATAACTCTGTCGAACATTTTTGATGCTTTATTAAGCACATCTAAATGTCCTTTTGTTATGGGGTCAAAACTTCCGGGATATATCGCGGTTTTTTTCATGTCAGGTACTCATTTTTATATCTTATAAATATAATTATATTATCTCAATATTAAAATATTGCGATTTTATAAAGAATTGTTTATTATTGTTACAAATCAATATAATATTTTTGATATAATTAAATCATAAGACACATATTTGAGGACAGAGGTTTGATAGAAAGAATAGTTTTATCCATACTTATCGCATCTTTATGGTTATTCCTTTTTATATTCCAAAACTTTATGTCAACATTCTGGGCAATAGTATTTTTATGCGCATTCATGCTTTCTTATGCAATTTATATGCAAATTGCCCTTAAGCATCAAAAAATAAAACGTAAAAAACAGCCGGATGAACTTAACTGGAACTATAAGCCGTTTGTTTCCGTAATGATTCCCGCACACAACGAACAGGATGTTATAGAAAAAACAGTGGAAAATGTTCTGGCTATGGACTATGAAAAGTTCGAAGTCATAGTTATTGATGACAGAAGCGAGGATAATACAGCCCAAAAACTTAAAGAACTCGAGCAAAAATATGATAAAGTTACGGCGATGATTAGGGATAAACATGCTTTTCCCGGTAAATCGGCTGTGCTTAACGATGCAATGAAAATTGCAAAAGGGGAAGCGATTCTTGTTTTTGATGCTGATGCTCGTGTTAAAACCGACTTTTTAACAAAGCTTGTTCCTCATCTTGAAAAAGATAACGTGGGCGCTGTACAGGCAAGGAAAGTTATTATAAACAGGGAGGAAAATTTTCTTACCCGCTGTCAGGATAACGAATACGCACTTGATACTCATTTTCAGGTAGGAAGAGATTCTATAAAAGGCGCCGTGGAACTTAGAGGTAACGGGGAACTTCTTAAAAGAGAGGCTCTTGAAGATATCCACGGCTGGAATAACTATACAATCACCGATGACCTTGATATGTCTACAAGACTGCATATAAAAGGCTGGGACGTACGTTTTTGCGCCGATGTCTGCGTATATGAAGAGGCTGTTGTTAAGTTTGTTCCGCTGTTAAAGCAAAGAAGACGCTGGGTAGAAGGCAGCATAAGAAGATATCTTGAACACTTCTGGGGGGTTTTGTTTTCAAAAGACATGTCTTTGCGTGTAAGTATAGACATGATTGCTTATATTACAGAATTTATTCTTCCCTTCTGGATGATATCGGAAATTTGTTTTCAGGCGTTTAAATATGTAAAAGATTCGCCTAATTGCGTATCTTCTTCACTGCTTGTATCCGTTATGGTTTGCGCCTTTTTTACAATCGGACTGTTGTACAGTGTAAGAAAATACAATCACCTTTCAAGATGGCAGTGTGTTGTTCAGTCTGTTCAGACGGGGATATTTTTGTGCTGTGTCTGGTTCCCTGTAGTAGTCTTTATCGTATTCAAAATTATTTTCTTTAAAAAGACAATGGACTGGGGCAAAACTACACACGGGGTGACAAAACTTCAAAAAAATCCTGTTTATCCTGATGAACCTTCTGTTGAAGAAACACGTGAAGAAGAGCTTGCCAGCCCGATGGTTTAAAGATTTATGGAAAATTCACAAAAACAAAAAATAAAAGGCGGCGATATTTTCGAGGTTACGGCAGAAAAACTCGTGTACGAAGGCAGTTCTATTGCAAAAATCAATGGTTATCCCGTTTTTATTGACGGGGCATGCCCGCAGGACAAACTAAAAATAAAAATAACAAAGTCCAACAAAAATTTTGCCAATGCTGTTATAGAAGAGATTCTTGAACCTTCACCTCACCGGGTAAAAACCTTTTGTCCCCTGCATAACGTTTGCGGCGGTTGCGGATGGCAGCATATAGATTATGATTTTCAGCTGGAACAGAAAAGAAATATTGTTTTTGAAACAGTAAAGAAAATTACGGGCGATGATATAGAAGTAAAACCGTTGATTCCCTCACCGCTGACAAGAGCATTCCGCTCAAAAGTGCAGTATCCTGTTTCTCAGACAAAAGTTTCTAAAAGACTGCTTGCCGGGTATTACAAAAAAGGGTCACACGAACTTGTTAATATCAAATTCTGCCCGATACAGCCTAAAATAATTGATAAAATAACAGAATTTATAAGACAAAATGCTCAGGAACTCGGAATTTCCGGTTATAACGAAAAACTGCACAGGGGGGATTTAAAACACCTTGTCTACAGATACAGCACAAGCGAAAATGAACTGATTGTGATTTTTGTAGTCAACGATACAAAGTTGATGGAAAAATTTAAAAAACTGTCAAAAAAACTTATGGACGAGTTTGCGCACATAAAAGGATGTCTTATAAATTACAATCCTGCTAAAACAAACCTTATCATGAGCAATGACACAAGAAAAATTCAGGGCGAAAATTATATTATCGAAAAAATTGACGATAAAATTTTTAAGATTTCAGCTAACAGCTTTTTTCAGGTTAATATAGGCTCTGCAAAAAATATTTTTAATATTGTAAAAAATATTGTAAAAAACAATTATCCGTCAGCGCGCATATTAGACGCTTACTCAGGGGTATCGAGTTTTGGCATCTGGTTAAGCGATACAGCAAAAGAAGTTGTTTCCGTAGAAGAGGCGCCAAGTGCAACAAAAGATGCTGCCGATAATGTAAAACTCAATAATGTTACAAATTTAACCGCAATAAACGGCGACGCTAAAAAAATATTTGAACAGCTTATAAAAAATAATGAAAAATTTGATGTAACTGTGCTTGACCCGCCGCGTAAAGGCTGTGAAAAGGAATCACTGGATTATGCAATTAAGCTTAGCCAAAAGGCTATAATTTATGTGTCTTGCAATCCCTCAACACTGGCAAGAGATTTAAAATACCTCAAAGAACACGGTTTTAAAACCAAATATATCCAGCCTGTTGACATGTTTTGCCATTCTTATCATATAGAGTCAGTTGCCTGGCTTGAACGCACAGAGATTGTGTAAGCCCGCTAAAAAAATTAATATGTAACATTATTATAAAGTTTGCACAAAATGATATAGAAAATATAACCTTTTGATGTATAATATTATGGTGAATGTTGCTACACTTAGATAGGGAAGCATAAAAAGGAGAAATTATGGCAAGAATTCTTGTATCAATGCCCGACGAATTTTTAAACAAAATTGACCAGGTGGCAGACAGTGAACAAAGAACCAGAAGCGAGTTGGTCAGAGAAGCTTTAAGAAGTTATATAAAACGTACAAAACTGCCAAGTCCTCAAAAAGCTTTGAGTAATGCTAAAATTTTGGAAGAAATATTAGACTAAAACATGAAGGAAATACTTGCAATAATACCTGTTCGAGGCGGGTCAAAGGGAATTCCGGGCAAAAATATAAAGCTGCTGGCAGGTCGTCCGCTTGTTGCTTATTCAATAGATGCTGCAAAAAATTCAAAATACGTCACAAGAACAATTGTTTCAACAGAAAGCCCGAAGATTAAGCAGGTTGTGCAATCATTGAATGCAGAGGTTGTAGACAGACCCCAAGAGCTTGCACAGGATGAAACAAAAACAGCGCCTGTTTTGTTGCAGGTTTTAGATTACCTAAAACAACATGAAAATTATGAACCGGATATTGTTGTTTTGCTGCAAGCTACCTGTCCTCTGCGGGATTCTAAAGAACTTGACGATGCCTTTGACGTATTTTTTAAACACGAACCTGAAGGCTGTGATTCCGTCTTTTCTGCAAGAATGGTTGGTGTAACACACGCACTTTGGCGTCAAAACCCTGACACAGGCGATTATGAAGCTCTTTACGATTACAGACATCGACCAAGACGACAGGACACAGACAGACATTTTCCGCTGCTTAGAGAAACAGGTGCCACTTATATAATCAAAACACGGGTTATGAAAGAGGTAAAAGACTTTATCGGGAAAAATCCGCGTGTGTATTTTGACGGGTCTTGTATCGATATAGACACAGAAGCGGATTTTGAAAAAGCTGCTGAATTAATCAAGCAAAGACAGGTGCAAAAACACAGGGCATAAGCCATGGATAAAAACAGTAATGAAATTTTGTACACGGATTTTGCAAGTCTCGGAAATGTTATGTCCTCTGTCTTGCAAAGTTCAAATCTCCGGCAGGGCGTAAAAAAAGCGTCCCTGTTTAAATTTTGGCCTAAGATTGCCGGCAAAAAATTTGAAAAATATTCTGCCCCGCAGGCAATAACTCCGTCAAACGTTCTTGTTGTTGCGTGTGCAAATGCTGCTGTTAGTGCGGAATTAACAATGTTTAAACAGGAAATATTAAAGAAAATCAAAATATATGCAAACCCTCTTGGCATAGAAATTGAAGACATAAACTTTTCCCATAAAATCTGGAAACAGCCGGAAAGTACGGAAACTGCAGAATACAAAGAACCGCCCAACCCGTATAAAAGAGATTTAACAAACTTTGACCCGGACAAAATAGAACTTGACCCCAAAGAGGTAGAGTCAATAAAAAAAAGTGTAGAAAATAACACCTTTGCAACTCCACAGCAGCGAAAAAAGATGTTTGATGCAATTATCCTTGACTTAAAAGTTCAAAAATATGACAGCCAAAGGCGTAAACTCTAGCCCATAGATACCCATAGTACCTGTCTTACCGGTTTGGCAAGAAGGATTGCAAGATATCCGAAGATAAAGTCATAAACCATTTTAGGCCCGCTTTGCATAGAAATCCATCCGATAACTTCCGAAAACGCGTCACGGTGAATAATTGCCATAAGTATAAGATAGAATACTCCGATTATGTGTATTGTCAAAACACCGAGTATAGTTGCTTTAGCGGTGGAAATAAAATTGAATTTGTCTTTAAGCATAAATGATACAATAAATACTGCCGGAACATACGCAAGGATATAACCGAAATTATACTGGAACAAATAACCAATCCCTCCTCCAAGGGCAAACACAGGAAAACACGTCAGTCCCAGCAAAATGTATATAACAACTGATGTTATACCGAATCTGCTCCCGATTAATGCAGCAATAAAGAGTATTGTTGGTATTTGAGGGATATAAAGACAGTGTTTTGTCTTTAAAAATCCGGGGTCGGCAGGGTTCCAGGAGTTAAATATGTAATGATGAAAATCCAATTGTGTAAAAGTTGAAATAATAATCAAAAATACGCACCAACCCATTACAACAAGTGTTCCCATTGTGATACGAAGTTTTTTATTTTCTGCATTAAACGTATCCAGCTCATCTTTCAGGCGTTTTGTGTTCATATTTGTTTCAGAGGCTCCTTAGATGCTTTTAAATTATTATACAATGTTTTGAACTTTTCGTACCAGATATTTTCTGTAAACATAATCAGTGCGTTTTCATTGTTGTCCTGATAATAACCTTTGCGTGTGCCTATAGACTTAAATCCGTTTTTTTCATACAAAGATATTGCAGCTATATTAGATTCTCTTACTTCAAGTGTTATGTATTTTATTTTGTTTTTGTAACAATCATCAATAATTGCAAAAAGCAAATTTTGTGCAACACCCTGTCTTCTGAAATCAGGGTTAACAGAAAGTGTTGTAATATGTGCCTCTTCAAATATATGCCAGCAGCCGGCATATCCGAGCAAAGTATTTTCTTCATTCAATGCGCAATAATAATGAGCAAGGCTGTTTTCCAGTTCGTTATAAAATGACTCTTTCGACCAGTGGTGCTCTCCGTAAGAAAGCGCCTCCAGTCTGACAACTTCTTGAACATCTGATTTTTGCATACGTCTTATTATTATATTCATAGCAAAATTTTATCAAAACAGTCATTTATAGTCCAGAAATAACAATAGTATAAAATTTTTAATATAAATTTGGAGTTTGACATTTTATCCGCGTGATATAATTGAATTATCTAAAAGGACAAAAAGGGGAAACGGTCTAATGTATAATCCAAAATCACATAAGGCAGAAGAATTTATTAGCCACGAAGAAATTTTAGAAACTTTAGAATATGCGCAAAAAAATAAAAATAATGTTGAATTAATAGATAAGATTTTGTCAAAAGCAAAACAAAAAAAAGGGCTTACACATAGAGAAGCCGCTGTATTACTTGATTGCGAAATAGAGGAAAAAAACAAAGAAATCTATGAGCTTGCAATGGAGATAAAACAGGATTATTACGGCAACAGAATTGTACTTTTTGCTCCTTTGTATCTTTCAAACTATTGTGTAAATGGCTGTGTTTATTGCCCTTATCACCATCAAAATAAGCATATCCCAAGAAGAAAACTCACACAGGAAGAAATCAAAAATGAAGTTATAGCTCTGCAAGATATGGGGCATAAAAGACTCGCAATAGAATCCGGAGAAGATCCTGTAAATAATCCTATAGAGTATATTCTGGAATCCTTAAAAACAATTTATTCCGTAAAACATAAAAATGGGGCAATCCGCCGTGTAAACGTAAATATAGCTGCGACAAGCGTTGAAAATTACAAAAAACTGCATGAAGCGGGAATAGGGACATATGTACTCTTTCAAGAAACATACAACAAAGAAACCTACGAAAGACTGCATCCGACAGGACCTAAACACAATTATGCTTATCACACAGAGGCAATGGACAGAGCAATGGAGGCTGGCATTGATGATGTAAGCCTGGGTGTTTTGTTCGGTCTGGAATTATACAGATACGAATTTACCGCTCTTATGATGCATGCAGAGCACTTAGAAGCAGCTTTCGGTGTTGGACCTCACGCAATCAGCGTTCCTCGTATTAAAAAAGCAGACGACATTGACCCCAGCGCCTTTGACAACGGTATTGATGACGATACTTTTGCCAAAATCGTAGCCTGCATACGTATTGCAACTCCATATACCGGCATGATTATATCAACAAGAGAATCAGAAGCTTGCAGAGAAAGACTTTTGAAATTGGGTATTTCTCAAATGTCAGGCGGCTCAAAAACAAGTGTAGGCGGATATTTTAACCCTATGCCCGATAGCGAAGATTCTGCTCAGTTCGATATATCAGACAGACGTCCTCTTGATGAGGTTATAAAATGGCTTATGGAACTTGGATATTTGCCGAGTTTTTGCACAGCCTGCTATAGAGCCGGCAGAACAGGCGAAAGATTTATGGATGTTTGTAAACAACAACAGATACACAATTTTTGTCATCCAAATGCAATAATCACATTAAAAGAATATCTTGAGGACTATGCCTCTGAGCAAACAAAATCGCTCGGTGAAAAGTTTATTAAACACGAGATGGAAATTCTGGAAAGCGGTGAAAAAATCAAAGCAGCCGTTGCTGAGGATCTTGTAAAAATTGAACACGGAGAACGTGATTTTAGATTTTAAGACTTAAGGAATTTCTGAGCGGGACTTCGCTTGTACCCGGGGGCATCCTTAAACTCGCCAACAACTCAGGTTAGAAGTTGTTGGCGGTGTCAGTTGACTACAGGAAATTATTTCCTGTTATGGATAAAATTTCTTTAGCGTGGATAATAAAAACAGAGGAATATAGATAACGGGAGATAACTTATGACAGACAATAAAAGAGTGCTGTTATGCATTATGGACGGATGGGGGATAAGTAAAGATTCTCCGAAAAATGCTATTAAAACAGCAAATACCCCTAATTTTGACAGGTTAAAAAATGAAGAAGTCTATACCCAAATTAATGCCTCAGGCGAATACGTCGGCTTGCCTGACGGACAAATGGGCAACTCTGAGGTCGGTCACCTTAACCTCGGCGCAGGCAGAATTGTTTATCAGGATTTGACAAGAATCAACAAAGAAATCAAAGAAGGAAAATTCTTTGAAAACAAAGAGTTTAAAGCTGCTATAGAACACGTAAAAAAGAACAACTCGTCTCTTCATCTTTACGGGCTTGTTTCTACAGGCGGTGTTCACAGCTCTTTTGACCATTTAAAAGCCCTGATAAAAATGGCAGCAGATAACGGGCTAAAACGTGTATATGTCCACGCCTTTTTAGACGGCAGAGACACTCCGCCGAAAAGCGCAGTAGAATTTTTGGCAGAGCTTGAGGCTGAACTAAAAAAATACAACCTTCCTCAAATTGCTACAATTTCAGGAAGATACTGGGCAATGGACAGAGACAACAGATGGGAAAGAGTAGAAAAAGCTTACAACGCACTGTTACTTGGAGAAGGAGAAAAAGCAGCAAATTCCGACCAAGCAATCAAAGCGTCTTATGCAAAAGATGTTACAGATGAGTTTGTAGAGCCGACAATCACAAATGCAGACCCGGATTCTCGCATAAAAGACAATGATGCAATAATTTTCTTTAACTACAGACCTGACAGAGCACGCGAGATAACACGCGCTATGACTTTTAAAGAATTTTCCGGCTTTGAAAGAAAAGCTGTCAGAAAAAATCTGTACTATGTCTGCATGGCGCAGTATGACGAAACTTTCCCGCTTCCTATAGCATATCCGCCTGAAAAATTGACCAATATTTTAGGTGATGTGCTTGACGCCAACGGAATTAAACAGTTTAGAACAGCAGAAACTGAAAAATACGCTCATATCACATTCTTCTTTAACGGCGGAGAAGAAAAATCAGGCAAGCTTGAAACAAGAGCACTTGTTGCGTCTCCAAAGGTTGCGACCTATGACCTTCAGCCGGAAATGAGTGCACCTGAGGTTTGTGAAAATGTTTTAAAAGCTTTAGATGACCCGCAGTATGGATTTATTCTTGTAAATTTTGCAAACCCTGATATGGTAGGTCATACAGGGGTGTTTGAGGCTGCCGTTAAAGCCTGTGAAACAGTTGATGCCTGTGTTGGTAAAATTGCTCAAAAAGCAAAAGAAAACAACGTTATTATGCTATTAACAGCAGACCACGGAAACTCTGAATACATGGAAGATGCAAAAACACACGCACCATTCACTGCTCATACTACTAACCCTGTGCCGTTTATCTTAATCAACGGAAACGGAAAATATCAGCTTAAAGATACAGGTGCTTTGTGTGACGTGGCTCCGACGGTGCTTCAACTGTTAGGTATCAAACAGCCGGAGGAAATGACAGGGCACAGCTTAATAAAATAATTAAATTTTGTTAAGTTTTATAAAAAAAATAACAATTTGCATTGTTCAAGATTTTTTTATCGAATAAAAGAAAAAAGGTCAAAAGGCAATGCAAATTTTTTATAACAATATTTCCGGCAATAAAGCTGTCGAATCAAAAGAAAAAAATGTAACACAAAAAAGTTTTAGCAATATTGGTGAAAAAACTCAAGTTTCTCAACAAAATGAGCCGCAAAAAGTTTTTGCCTCTAACTTATCAGCTTTAGGGGTTAATTTTAAAGGCAAAGCAGCAGATGACGAAAAAACACTTGAACAGTTAAGAAACGAATATACCTGGTACGTAAATCACGATAAAACAGACCCGCTCGAAGCTTTTTTAAAAATAAAAACCAATGAAAAAGCCATGAATGAGTTGTTCGCTGATATATTAAACGATAAAGATTTAAGCTATGATCTGATTCATTCTATAGCCGGCAGACCGCGTGATGCTATGAAAAATTATCAAACTTTAAGAACTCTTCTGGGTGATAATTCAGAATATTTAAGATTTTTTATATATAACAATCCTTACAGAGAAGCGTTTGAAAACTATTTAAGACAGCGTTATGAAAACGAAAATTCTGTTGAACCGCTGCTAAAATTACGCCCAGACTGGCGAGAAAGCGCACTTATAAATAAGTATGAAAAAATCCACGGCAACAGAGCGCTAAAAATAGGCAAACTGCCATCTGATATTGATGAGGAAACCTTTGAACGCATATACGATTATTTGAAATCTTTTTATCAGTATCAGGGATTTAAAACAAATACAAATATTCCGCCTTTAACTATAAAGGGGAAAACATATAATTTTGAGTATTTTACGCAGGGTAAAACAGATAAAAACGTTTTTGGGGTTTACACTCCGGACGCAAAATATGTTTTTAAAATGGCAGACCCTGCTAAAAAAAGTCTTAATGAACCGTTTTCATTAGGCGCATTGGCATTAATAGACGGTTATTTAACTCTTAATAAATGCCGTAATATCGCCCCGTTATATTATTATGACCACGATAAAAACGTTTGTATCTACAAATATCAGGAGCATAAATGCGTAAATCACAGATTTGATTCTGCCTCGGAGGTAAATAATTACATGCCGGATTTTAAAGCACTCGGAATGTATTATATCGACACCCTTGGTAACGACAATTACTTTCTTTCTGATATTGATTGTAAAAATGCATCAGGATACGACAAACCGACAAAAGAACTAATCTGTATAGACAATGACCACGTTACATTCGCCTCTCCGTTTATGATTATGGTACCGGAATACAACGCAACTCTGCCAAACGGAATGCAAACAGCTTTTTAGAATAATTAAATATTTGTAACAATTATTACAAAAATAGTAAATTTTTGATTAAAAAAATTGTTTATTTATAAACAAAGTGTGAAGGGTTACAAATAATTTAAAGTTTCTAAAGGAGTTTACTATGCCGAGTTTAAACAGAGTGTCGTCTTTTTACATTCCATCCGGTGCAGAGTTGGAAAGAGCAGCAAAAGCTGCTTTGGAAAATATTGACAGACAGCTAAAAAGAATGCCGCCGGTTAAAAAAGCAGCAAGTGCAGCTGACAATTTTCCGGGAATTTATGATAATCCTGAGAATTTTAAAGTCCATGTATTAGGGCAAAAGGATAATTCTCATAACGCTGTAATAAAATATTTGAATGCTGATAGAGCAATTCATGTTTACAGAAACGCGGGTTAATAGTTTTTGTACTACTCAGACAAATAATCCCCCGTTAACTTTAATGTTAACGGGGGGATTTCTTATATTTTAATTTGTTATTTATTATCTAATGCATCAACGCCTGGAAGTACTTTCCCTTCGATAAATTCAAGAGAGGCACCGCCGCCGGTTGATACGTGTGTGAAATCTTCAGCTTTGCAGAACTGTTTTGCAGCAGAAACCGAGTCGCCGCCGCCGATTACAGAAACAGCGCCGTTTTTGGTTGCGGCCACAATAGCTTCTAACACAGCTTTTGTTCCGTTAGCAAAAGCCGGATTTTCAAAAGCTCCGACAGGGCCGTTCATAAGAATAGTTTTTGAATTTTCAATAACTTCTGAGAATTTTTTAACTGATTCAGGACCTGCATCAACACCTTCAAATCCGTCAGGGATTTCGTTGATAGAAGTAATTTTGTTAGTTCCTTTGCCTGAAAAATCGTCAGTAGAAAGGAAGTCAGTAGACATAAAAATTATTACGACTTTGTCAGCTGCTTTATTTTCAATAGCTTTGGCAACATCCATCTGGTCATCTTCACAAATAGAGTTACCTATTTTGCCGCCGTTAGCTTTTACAAATGTATAAGCCATACCGCCGCCTATGATAAGATTGTCCACTTTATCAATTAAGTTTTCTAAAACACCGATTTTAGAAGAAACTTTTGCACCGCCAACTACAGCAGTGAACGGTCTTACAGGATTATCCAATGCCTGTGATAAGCATCTGATTTCTTTTTCCATTAAAAGACCGGAAACAGCAGGTTTCAATACTTTAGCAAGTTTAGCTGTTGATGTGTGGTTTCTGTGAGCAGCGCCAAAAGCATCGTTAACATAAAAGTCACCGAGTTTAGCAAGTTCGTTAGCAAAAGTCATATCGTCATCTTTAGCTTCTTCTGCTTTGTAGAAACGGATATTTTCTAACAGCGCAACCTGTCCGTCCTTAAGTGCTTCCAATTCTTTGTCAGCGCCCTGACCAACCGGTGATTTTACAAATAATACATCTTCTCCCAGGAGTTTAGACATATATTTTGCAACCGGTTCCAAAGAAAATTCTTCAGGTTTCCATTCTCCTTTAGGTCTGCCAAGGTGAGCCATAAGAATAATTTTGGCACCTTTATCTTTTAAAAATTGTAATGTAGGCAAGATGGCTCTGATTCTTGTGTCATCAGTGATGTGTTTATTCTCGTCCATAGGTACGTTAACATCAACACGAACGAGAGCTCTTTTGCCTTTAATGTCGGCTAAATCATGAATTGATTTTTTCATAGTGCACCTCTTTTTTATATCATCCGTACAAACATATTTTCTTAAAAACATGATAAATAGTAAAGACGATATTTACAAAAACTAAGGATGTCTTAGTGGAATCTCGCTTGTCCTATGCGGCTACTGATATGAGAGGTTTGTATTATAGTTATTTTATTCGATGCAGTTGAATATATGAAATTATTAATTGCGGACGCTAAAAGGAGAAAAGCTCTGACCTGTCATATTGGCTGAAATCAATTCTTCTTTTTGCACTCGTCCGAGTTTTTTAATACGGCATTCTTCTTTCATTGCCTCTGATTTTGTTTCAAATTCTTTTATATAAACCATCTTTAAAGGTTTATGGGCGCGGGTATATTTTGCGGCTATTCCCGCTTTATGTTTTTCAAAGCGTTTTTGCGGGTCATCGGTATAGCCGCAATAAAGCTTGTTATCAACAGTAAGAATTATGTATGTATAATATTTTTTATCCATATCTACAAATCTTGCGATATTTTATGCAGTTCATCAACAATAACGTCATAATCTGAACTGCTCATCAGTTTACCTCTTAAGGCGGCGGCATTGGGTAGTCCTTTTATGTAATAAGGATAAAATTTTCTCATAAACGGAATTGCGTTTTTTACCCCTCTAAAATCAACCTCCGCATTCAAATGTTCGATTGCGAGATTTATTTTAGTTTTTATATCAGCCTGTTCAATATCTTCGCCGGTTAAAAGATACTGCTCAATGCGGTGAATTAAATCAGGCGCGCCTAAGGTAGCACGTCCGACCGCTATTGCGTCAGCACCTGTTATTTCCAGACACTCTTTTGCTTTTTGCGGAGTTGTTATATCCCCGTTAGCAAACAGCGGTATATTAATCTCTTTTTTTATGCCTGAGATAGCCTGCCAGTCAGCACTTCCCGAGTACATCTGCGAGCGTGTGCGGCAATGGATTGTTATTGAATCTGCCCCTGATTGTTCCATAAGCTTTGCAAATTCCATAAAATTCATCTCTCCGGAAGTGTAGCCAAGACGGAATTTAACACTGACCGGTATATCAACCGTATCTTTTATTGCTTTAACAATGTCAGCGGCAATATCAGGTGTCCGCATAAGCGCAGAGCCGTCTCCTCCGCACACAACTTTGCGTACGGGACAGCCCATATTTATATCTATTATCGACGGCTTTCTTTCCATCTGCATAAGCTTTTTTGCTGCATCAGCCATCATTTTGGGTTTGTGTCCTGAAAGCTGATAAGAAAGCGGGAAATCATTTTCTTTATTTTCCAGTATCTTGCCGCCGTCTTTTCTGTTTTGCATAAGCATCTCAGAACTTATCATCTCGGTAGTTAAAAGGCTGTTTTTAGAATATTTGCGTATCAGCTGCCTGTATGGCAAATCTGTAATACCGGCCATAGGTGCAAGCATTACGGGGCTTTTTAAGACAACATTGCCTATTTTTAATTGAAAATTCCGATTATTTTTTTGAAGAGGCAGATTTGTCATAGCTATTGAGTTCCTGTATTCTCTTTTGAGAATATCTGGTATAGTCGTTTGTTTCTGCTGCTTTTTTTGTTTCTGAAAGATACTTTTTATAGTATTCGAGCGCATTAGAGTATTGCGCAAGATAATCGTAGTCAATTGCAATCGAATAATTTGTGATTGTCAATTTAGGATTGTATTGCAGCGCTTTTTTGTAGTCGTTTATAGCAAGCTGGTATTTTTTTTGCGCGTCATAAACAGTTGCCCTGTAGTAATAAGCATCTGCATTTTGAGCATCAGATTTTATTACATTATTTAAAACGGTAAGAGCCTGTGTATACTGCTGTTTTTCTATCAGCGAAAGCGCCTCGTCCATTTTTGCAGTAGATTCCTGCTCTGTTACATATGCCAGCAAATCCTTTGTTGATTTATGCTGGGGATTTATAGCAAGAGCTTTTTTGGCATAAAGCTTTGCGTTTGCATAATCATTATCGTTAGCATAAGCAAGAGCAGTAAAATACGCAGTTTCTACATTTTTAGGGTCAAGCTGCAAAGATTTTGCATAAGACTGAGCCGCCATTTTGTTGTTGCCCATTGCCTGATAGCAAGCGCCTATACCGAGAAGAGCCTCGGGTGTAACAGGCAAAATTTTGTTATAGACATTTATTGCTTCCTGATATTTTTTTTGCGCGTAAAGTGTTGACGCATCGTTATAAAGAAGGGAAACAGTCTCTGCATCTATTGACGCAAGCTGTTTTTTTATTGTTTGATTTTCAGGAAACAGCCCCTGAGCATCGCTAAGCAGGGCACGGGCCTTGTCATAGCTGCTCTGCTGCATATAAGCCTGCGCAAGGTTAATATATGCGTTTTCATTTTTTGGGGCTAATTTTATAACCTGATTGTAATAAGGTATAGCCTCGGCAATTCTGTTTGCTTTATGAAGTTCATACGCATAGTTGTATAAAAGACCTGCGTTTTTGGGCTCCTGTTCAATTTGTGTTTTTAAATATTCAAGCTTTTCTTCTGTTGTCATGCTTGATTCGTACATATTATACAATTCGTTTTTGATATCCTGATTTGCAGGGTCAAGGTTAAGCGCCAGTTTATAGTTTTCAATAGCGGCATCTTTTTTCCCCATAGCCTTATAACACTGGGCTTTATAAAGGTAAGCAAGCATAAAATTAGGATTAAAATTTGTTATTGTGTCATAAGCCTCGATAGCAGTTTCATAATCTTTTTGCTCCTGATACAAAGTCCCCATATTTAAACGGGTGTTAGTGTTTGAGGGATTTATAGATTCTGCTTTTTTGTACTGGGCAAGAGCTCCTTCATAATCTTTTTTCTTTTGCAATACAGCGCCTAAATTGGCATGCGCCTCTGCGTCTTCAGGATTGTCGGAAACTTTTTGCCGCCAGATGTTTTCAAGTGACATAAGAATTTCATCGTTTTTGCCTGTTTTAGAAAGCGCAAGGTTATATTCTTCTGCTGCAAGGTCGATTTTGCCGAGTCTTTCATAAGCTCCGGCAAGTTTTAAGTGCAGATTGCTGTTTTTGCTGTCAAGCGAAATAGCCTCTTTTAAATTATCCACAGCCTGATTGTTAAGGTTAAGTACATAATAGATTTCGCCGATATTTGCAAGCGCATCTTTTCTGCAGGAAGTATCATTGACGGCTTTTTGAAACTCTGTCATTGCCGCGGCAAATTCGCCCTGTGCTCTGAGAGATTTTCCCATAGTAAGATGACCTTTAGGGGTTTGGTCAGCGTTTATTGCATATAAAATAGTTGCAAGGTTCTCTTCCATAGTATTGATATCAGCTACATATTTAGCCTCTGCCGGTTCGTTATTGTAATATTTCATATAAAAAATGGCGGAACGAAGGTCATTGGCTGCTTTATTATAATCCATTGCCTTGTTGTTATAATACTGTGCCCTTTCAAGGTAAGTGTTAACAAGCTGTATGCGGGCTGATTTGTCTGTCGGGTTTTCTCTTAAAGCTTTTCTGAATTCGGTTATGGCTTCTGAATATTTATTCGATTTTAAAAAACTCAAACCGTTATTGTAATAAATGCCACCCTGCTGTGAATATGAAGAATTATCATAATTTACGTTTACAACATTTTCATCGGCAAAAACAGAAGAGGCATTCATTATTGCAAGTAAAAAAAAGATGGATAAGAGTTGTTGTTTTCTGGCATTTTTCTGCATAACGCCGCCTTTCTATTTTTAACGGGCAAAATAATATATCTATTATAAGTCAAATTAAAAAAAAGTGAGAATAAAGCTTTTTTACGTTACAAAATATTACCGGAGTTTAAATGTAAAAAATATTACCACAGACGATAATATCCTGTACGAAACAAACTCCCCTGTTCATTACGAGGAGGCAGCAGCTGTAGCTGTTTTTGTACAGGAAATTAAAACTGCATTGCTTAGACAATATCTTGTTTAAAATCTTTTTCACCTAATATTTTCAAATGTCTGTCTTCCCCGTCGCCTACGCTAATCGAAGAAAGATTGTGCTGGTCAACAAGGTCATGCTGAAGTTTTCTTATATGCTGGTTTTGCGCAGAAAGTTCAACAGACTCGCCTGTTTCTATAACTTTTTGGATTGCCTCTTTTGCTTCATCAAGGGCTTCTTCTGTTTCATCATGAAAAACTATTCTGTTGTCGTCTTTAAGCCCCAGCGCTTCTTTTAAAACTTTTTGCACCTGGGAAGTGGAATTTGAACGCACATAATAAATCGGAAGTCTGTATTCATTGGCAATACTCAATATTTTGTTGCCGCCTTTAGCAAAATTTTTATGCGCTATAATTATGTCAGCATCGTCGATGTTCTTTGTCAGTTCTGCATTAAGGTTAAGACGTTCTATTGATTTATCCATAATAGAACGGCTTACAGCATATATGTATATTTTTTTATAGCCTTTAACCTCTTTAACATATTTGTCACGTGAAAAACTGAAATTTAGTGCATTGTTTGCCGATGTAATTTTGTTATCAAGTTGATTGATTTTTTCAACAAGGTTCGGCTCTTGCGGTTGTGTCATATCAACTTTTCTTATAATGGGTTTAATCGGCCAGCCTCTTAAAATGCAATCAACAGCCTCTGCAGTGTCAGGGTAAACAGCAAGAGTATTTCTGTCTATGATTTCTATAACAATATCAAAAGTTGGTTGTTTTTCGCGTTCCAGAACTGTTTTTTGAGACGCTCTTCTTTTGGCCTCGTCGTCCCCCAGCGTTACAGATTGAATACCGCCGACTAAATCTGATAGTACAGGGTTTTTTATTAAGTTTTCCAGAGAATTGCCGTGTGCCGTAGCAATAAGCATAACACCCCGCTCTGCTATAGTTCTGGCTGCCTGCGCTTCTGCTTCAGTCCCTATTTCGTCCACAACAATAACTTCAGGGGTGTGATTTTCAACAGCCTCTATCATAATGTCTTTTTGAAACTCGGGTTGTGTAACCTGCATACGTCTTGCGTGCCCTATTGCAGGATGCGGAGTATCTCCGTCGCCGGCAATTTCGTTTGATGTATCAACAACAACTACACGTTTGTGCAGCTCATCAGCAACAAGCCTTGAGATTTCTCTTAATTTTGTTGTTTTTCCAACACCCGGTCGTCCTAAGAACAAAATACTCTTATTTTGTACGACAAAATCCTTAATGCAAGCAATGGTCCCTGTTACAACTCTCCCTATTCTGCAAGTAAGACCAACAATTTTCCCCTGTCTGTTTCTTATTGCGCTTATTCTGTGTAATGTACCGGGAATCCCCGAACGGTTATCTTTTGTAAACTCCTGTACTCTGTCAGTAATATATTTTATATCTTCATCAACAACATTTTCGTCGCCGAGATAATCTATTGTGCCGTCGGCATGCCGTATTTCGGGCTGTCTGCCTAAATCTAATACCAGTTCAATTACGTCATCTAATGCTTCGTGGCTTAAACATTTTGTAATCTTTGGCGGTAGAATTTCAATTAACCTATCCAGGTCACTGTGAAATTGTACTTTGTTCATATAATTTTATGCCCTTTCAATCGGCTGATACTTTGTGTGTTGAATCTCCCTGTTTTGATTATGAATATAACTTACATTTATATTATAACATCTTTTTTAATCAACGGCATTATCTATATGTACTACCTGTGTAGTATATTTACATATCTTTATAAAAACAATCGGGTTTGTTTTTATAAAGCCTGCCGGTCTGTTAATTTTTTACGCCGGACAGCTATTAGCGGACTATACGGAATTTGCAAAAAGATTAATATGTAAGTACAATTAACTTATGAATAAAAAGAGTCTGCTGTTAATTTTTATAATTTCACTGCTAAGCGTAATTTATACGATAAACAATATCTGTTACAAGTACCTTGATAAAAAATTGGATAATTACCTTATTAACAGACAGCAAATCAGCATTACAAAACAAAATCAAACCGGAACTGAAAAACAATTTTTTATTATAAAAGAACATACAAGGCTGCTTGTCACAATAACAGCTGCTGCTGTAACCTTTGCGGTTGTTATTTGGGCCGGTCATCTGCAATCACTAATTTTTATAATTTTCTTTATTATTGCGTATTTTATAGCCTACAAAATTGCTTTTGATAATCATATATTGGTTAACTTAACAGGTCCGCTTGTCTCCATTGCTGCTGCTGTTGTATTTGCGAGAACATATAACGCTGTATTTAAAAATAATGTTAATAAAAAAATAGAGAATATATTGAGCAAATACATCTCAAAAGACATAAAAAACAAAATTTTAAAAAGCGAGGCTGCCACGCAGCTCGGAGGAAAAAGGGCTGAAATAACCGTGATGTTTGCTGATATCCGCGGTTTTACAGCACTGTCGGAAACAAGAAAAGCCGAAGATGTCTCACAGCTTTTAAACGAATATTTCAGCGAGCTTGAACCCGTAATATCAAAATATAACGGAGTTATAAACAAATTTATAGGCGATGCGGTTTTAGTTGTTTTCGGTGACCCTGCTCAGGATAAATTCCACGCTAAAAACGCGGTAAAATGTGCCTATGAGTTACGAAACAAAGTAAAAGACATAAAACAACGCTGGCTGGAGCAGGGCAAACCCAAAATAGATATTGGAATAGGCATAAATACCGGCGAAGCGTTTATAGGCAACGTCGGCACACAGAACCGCTTTGAATACACAGTTATAGGTGATGCTGTCAATATTGCCAGCAGGATTGAAGATTACAATAAAATCTATAAAACCCATATACTCATAAGTGAAAACACCTACAATAAAATATCTCAAATCGTTGATGTTATAAAAATAAGAGAAGTATCAATCAAAGGAAAATCAAAAAAAATCAATATTTACGAAGTTTTAAGAATAACGGAATAATGATAGAAAACATTCAACAAATCAGACAGGCTATCGAAGTCGAACAAAAAAATCAATATATAGATATAAGGGGCAGGCAGAGCAATTTTTCGGGGTTTATACTCCAACAGTTGCATAAATTGTATAAACAATCAAAGAAAAACCCAAAATGGCTGTTATTAATAAAAGAGTTTGAAACCTATCAAATGTCATCCATGCCTGTCCGTCGAAAATCCGTACAAAGGCTTGTTTATACCCTGAGAGAAGAAATCACTAAAGACGGTGAAATAAAAAAGACAGATGAAATAAAAACTTCTGACAATCCTGCTGATACCAATGTAATCTATGTAAAAGGCGTCGGGCCTAAAATCGGGCATCTGCTTAACCGCCTCAATATATTCAGTGCAAGAGATTTGTTATTTTATTTTCCTAAACGCCATATTGATTACTCGTCAAGAACACTGATAAAAGATATTAAAGAAGGTGCAAACGTCACTGTTATCGGCACAATAAAAACAATAAGCGCATATAACACAAGAAACAATCTCGGAATAATAAAACTTTCTGTCAATGATGAAACCGGCATTATAAAGCTAAACTTTTTTTACGCGAAAGCCAATAAATTTCTGCTTGAAAGATACAAGTCCCAGTTTATAAAAGGCTCAAACATTATAATCTCAGGCAAAGCAAAAATAGATAAATATTCCGGCACTTATACTATAGACAAACCTGAGTATCAGGTTCTTTCCGGAGAATTTGACAGCAAAAGCAATCTTAATATTGCCAGAATAGTCCCTGTATACCAGCTTGTGGACGGCTTAAGCATAAAAACCTTAAGAAGAGCTATTTTTAACGCGCTTGAACAATTTGAACCGGGAATCGAAAATGTTATACCTCAGGAGATTATGCAGCGCAACAACCTGCTAAACAGGGGCAAAGCCCTGAGACAGATTCATTTTCCGGAAACAGAAGAACTGTTGGAACACGCAAGATATACAATTGTTTTTGAAGAATTTTTCTTAATGCAGCTAAAACTGGCCCTTATGAGAGAAACAAATAATAAAAACATAAAAGCGCTGGCTTTAAAAGTAAAAAAAGACGGGCTTGTTGATAAATTTAGACATAGTCTGCCCTTTGAACTTACAAATGCGCAAAATAAAGCAGTGGAAGAAATATTAAAGGATATAAGTTCCGAAAAACCAATGCAAAGACTCTTGCAAGGCGATGTCGGCAGCGGAAAAACCGTTGTTTCGTGTATGATGCTTTTATCAGCCATTGAAAACGGTTATCAGGGTGCTTTAATGGCCCCTACAGAAATTCTTGCCCAGCAGCATTTTAATAATTTTGTAAACTGGCTTACACCTTTTGGCATAAGTGTCGGGCTTTTTACAGGCACTAACGGAACAAAAGTCCGTAAAAAACTCGAAACAGATCTTAAAAACGGACAGATAAATATAGCTATAGGTACCCACGCTCTTATTCAGGATAATGTGGAATTTAACAAACTCGGCGCTATAGTAATTGATGAACAGCACCGTTTTGGCGTAAAACAACGTTCTCAGCTTATGGTTAAAGGCAAAAATCCTCAGGTTCTTACAATGACAGCCACCCCTATTCCGAGAACGCTTGCCCTGACGACGCAAGGAGATTTAGATTTTTCTGTAATAGATGAGATGCCCAAAAACAGAAAACCCATTAAAACGTATATAATAAAGCCGTCACAGCGTAATCAAGCCTATAAAATGATGCGTAACGAAATAAACAACGGTCATCAGTGCTATGTTGTTTATCCGCTTATTGACGAAAGCGAGACTCTGTCAGCCAAAGCTGCAACAATAGAAGCTGAAAGACTCGCCAGTGAAGTTTTTCCTGATTTAAAAATCGGACTTTTGCACGGGAAACTTTCTAATGCGGAAAAAGAAGATGTGATGGATAAATTTAAAAATAAAGAGTTTGACATACTCGTCAGTACCACTGTTGTAGAGGTCGGTGTAGATGTTCCTAACTCAACCGTGATGATGATAGAAAACGCTGAAAGGTTCGGCCTTTCGCAGCTGCATCAGCTTCGCGGACGTGTAGGACGCAGCGAGCTGCAGTCGTATTGTCTGCTTGTTCCTGCAAATTCAAGCCAGACAACCATGGACAGGCTCAAAATAATGGAACAAACAAATAACGGCTTTATTATTTCTGAAAAAGACCTGGAACTCCGCGGCCCCGGTGAGTTTTTAGGAACAAGACAAAGCGGTATGCTTAATTTTGCGCTGGCAGATATTATAAAAGATACAAAAATCCTCGAACTGGCAAGAAAAGAAGCTTTTGAATACGTGAAAATTCACGAAAATACTCCTGTTGACAAAATCCTTTTAAAAGAATTGGACGAAAAATTTAAAACAGTCCCAAATCTCTCAACACTTGATTAGAACGCGAAGCAGACGAACTGTTGATAGAATCTTTCATTTGAACAATATATTCAGCGTCAGCGTATTTTTGTTTTGCCCTGACAAAGTTTTCTGCATTGTTGTGAGGCAAAAGGCTGCGTAATCTAAACCCTACATCTATGTTATTAACTTTCATTTTTTCTGTGACCCCAATTCCGCACACTAAATCTATACAAAATATTGGTGTATAATAATATAAATTCATAAAAACAAAAAGACAACGGAGATTGCTAAAATATGGCAGACAAAATTATTATACTTTCCGGAAAGCAGTACAGCGGAAAGGATACAGCCGCAAAAATCCTGTTACAAAACTTAACAGGCTTTAAAAGAATCGGTCTGGGTGATGCTATAAAAATAGAATACGGCGAACAAAAAGGCCTTACTTTTGATGAAATAGAACAAAATAAAGCAATATACAGACAGGATTTAATTAACCTCGGCAATAAGCGAAGAAGTGAAGATAAAGACTACTGGATAAAAAAAGTAATAAAAATGCCGGGTAACATAATAGTTCCTGATGTAAGAGTAAAAAGAGAACTTGAATATTTTAAACAGGCAAATGCAATAACCATAAGAGTAGAAGCCTCAAGAGAAACAAGAGCCCAAAGAGGAACTTTGGTCGGAGAAACAGACGTTACTGAGGTGGATTTAGATGACGTAAAAGATTGGGATTACGTAATACACAATGACTCTACATATGAAAATTTGCAAGCTGAAACAACTCAACTTGCAAAAGAAATAAAGAGTCTGTTCATTTCTGAACAACACGAAGGATAGTATATGGATTTTAAGAGTAACTTTTTAAATAATTATCAATTCCGTAATCACCGTACTTAAACGTGTATGGTTGATAATTATACTCGGGAGTGTTATAAAGGGAATTGCTCGCAATCATGAATATCTTGTTATGAGAAAACAGTAAAGAATTCATTTCCGAGTATTCACACATTAATTCTTCAAGTTCGTTTACACCATCAATAATTTCATTAAGCATTTGCATATCCTTTATTAAGCTTCACATTATATTTATCGGCAGCACCGGAAAAAAACTTTAGGAATTTGAATTAAAGATTAACAAATGTTTACAAAACCTCGGAGAAACTATGGATAAAAAAATTATTATAGGTAGTGACCATGCCGGTTTTAACCTTAAAAACAAATTAATAGACTTTATAAAAAACAAAGGCATAAAAATTTTTGACGCCGGCACCTATACAACAGAATCTTGTGATTATCCGCTTATAGCAAAGGAAGTCGCACAAAAAGTTGCCTCAAACGAATATGAGATGGGGCTTTTGATATGCGGTACAGGTATAGGAATGTCAATTGCGGCCAACAAAGTAAAAGGCATAAGAGCTGCTGTTGTCTCAGATACTTGTTCTGCCAGAATGTCGAGATTGCACAATAATGCTAACATCCTTTGCCTGGGAGAAAGAATAGTTGGTGAACAACTGGCAAAAGATATAACAGAAACCTGGCTGAATACAGACTTTCTTGGCGACAGACACTCCCGCAGAGTAGAAATGATAGAGGACTTATAGAAACCATAGATAACCTGATTTAAATTGTGTAATCAATCCCGTGTTTAGTAAACAACTGATTGAAAAAATCTCTGTTTTTCAGAAGGTTTTCACGTGTAAGTTTCATGTTTATATAAGAGTTTATCGGATGTTGTTGTACAGGTAGTTTGTATTCAATTACTTTTTGTATGTATCTGTCTAAAAAGTCATTTACCCTGTCTAACCATTCATCGTTGAAGGAATCGGTTGTCCAGATTTCGTCTTTGTATTGTTGTGCTTCCTGTGCGAATTCTGTTAATAAAGGATGTTTTTCCAGTAAAATAGGGTTTATTACATTGTTTATCGTTGAATATTCATCAATATCCGGCTGAAATTTATATTTTGCGTGAAAATAAACAGCAGAATTCCTTGAAAATATACGCATTAAGGGAGATTTGTTTTCGTTCATTTGCGCAACACTCATCAGCCTCATTAATTCTCCCAGACGCAGATTTTTGTTGCGAAATTTTTCTTGTACTTCTATATTTTTTCCGAAAATATTCTTGTTTTCGAATATGTTGAGAGTTTCTTTTGCCAGCGGTCTGGAAAATCCCGATTTATTTATTGCTATTTCTATTTCATCGCGACGGGCTTCATTAATAAATCTATCCTTAACTTTAATCTTGAGTTTACCTAAATTATTATCATATAGTGTAAATGGTGATTGAATCTTTGTTTGTTTCCCTCTCCAGTCCATTTTTACAGGGTGGACGGGGGTGTTAAAAATAAGTGATAGAAACGAATTAATTTTCATATTCAAATAATATATCAAAAGATTATAAAAACAAGAGATGTTTAAAATCCTTTTCTGGTATATGTTTTCCAGTTTTTTGTCTTGGTATGGTATTGGGAGTCGTTTTTGAAGAGTAACTCCTAATCAGAAGGCAAACAAAAACAGAAACACTAGCACTAGGAAACCCCGCATCGGCTACGACATTTCTGTAATTAAATATAACAAACTTTTAACAATATGCGGTATTTTTGTAAATTATTAACCTTGTTTTGTTTTATTAATTTTGTGTATAGTGAAAATTTTCAAACTATTTTGGATAGAAATAGTTTCGCTTAAGTGTGAAAGGTTGTTTGTATTTGATTATCTCAAACGAAAAAGTTAAAAACGGTTTAACATGGGCAGGCAAGGCGCTGCATTCACCGGAACAGCGTTTGATTCTGGGTGCAACTGCTCTGGCAACACAGCCTTTTATTGATTTGTATAACAAAGATGTAGATGAGGACACAAGAAAAATCTCCGCAGCGCGTACAATCGCAAAAATTATTGCAGGCACTACTGTAGGTGTTATAGTACGATACGCCGGAATTTGGGCTGCAAACAGATATTCTCAATTTCAGAAAGTATTTGCAGATGCAGATAAAAAAATTGTAGAAAAAATTATTCCGGACAAAAAATACGGATGTTTAACCCCTGTCTTTACAAAAAATAACATATTCCCGATTTCTGATGTGGAATTAACTAAACGTATGACAAGACACAGAAAAGCAATGGGCACACTACTTGCAACTATTGCAATGGTTGCTACGAACTTTTTATGTGATGCCCCTTTGACAAAGTACATGACCGGTGTTTTTCAAAAATGTATGGAAAAGCATAACAACAAGGAGGCTAATCTATGATAAAGCCTTCTGATGTTGTACAAAAAGTCTCTCAATATATGTTTGATCATTATTCAAAAGATAATGGAAAACTGCTTGTTCACCTTGGTGCACTCGGCTGGGTGCTCGGGTCTGCTGCTCAAATAGGTGTGGTTTTAGGTGACAAAAGTATTGATAAAGAACAAAAAAGATTTTTGTTGCCGCAAGAAGCAGCTGATGCCGTTGTTAATATAGGTATGTATTATTCTATCTGTGAGTTTATAAAAAGAGGTGCTGATAAACTTGTTGAAAGAGGGGTATTGCTTACGGATGATGTTGCAAAAGCTATTGCAAAATTAAACCCGAAAAATCATGGAGCATTTGATTTTCAAAGCTGGCAAAATTTTTTTACAAAAGAAGAACTCAAAACTAACCTGACAAAACTTTTAGGAGATATTGACTCTATTAGTGCTTTTAAAAACCTCAGTACAGATGAACAAGCCGGAGTAAAGAATTTAGCTAAAGCAGCACTGGCAAAACTCGAAGACCATAAGGATAACGTCGGTGTTATATCTGCAATCGCAGCATCAGTGCTGGCATGTAATATTGTTACTCCTTATGTAAGAAATATTGCTGCTTCAAAAATACAAAAACATGTTACTCATGAAGAAGCCGTACAAATAAGAAAAACCCAAATAAAAGAAAACATAACAACTATAAATCCGCTGCCTCTGTCTTTTAAAGCTTTTAACGGATATAATGCTTTTTCTAAAGTAAAAATTTAAATTGGTTGTAATCAGGCTATATATACTCTATTATAAAGAAGTAATATAACTCACGAGGCGTATATGAAAGTTCTGATTCTTGCCGGCGGATACGGTACAAGATTGAGTGAAGAAACTGATTTAAAACCAAAACCTATGGTCGAAATCGGCGGTAAACCAATTTTGTGGCATATTATGAAAATTTATTCATATTTTGGATTTAATGATTTTATTGTGCTTACCGGTTACAAATCACATGTGATAAAAGACTATTTTATCAACTATTACAATAGATATTCAGATATCACTGTTGATATGTCTAACAATTCAGTAGAAGTACATAAAACTCATAACGAACCCTGGAAGGTTACAATGCTGTATACGGGTCAGCATACCCAAACCGGCGGTAGAATTAAAAAAGCGCAAAATTATGTAGGCAAAGAACAGTTCCTCTTAACATACGGTGACGGAGTAGCTGATGTAAATATTAATGAGTTGATTAATTTCCACAATCAGTCAGGTAAAATAGCTACGGTTACGGCTGTTCAGCCGTCCGGAAGATTCGGTGCTCTTGATATTGATGAAAATAATACGGTTAATTCTTTTAGAGAAAAACTCAAAGGAGACGGCTCCTGGGTAAACGGTGGTTTTTTTGTCTGCAATCCTGAGGTGTTTGATTATATTGACGGTTCAGAAGACAGAATTTTTGAGCAGGAACCGTTAGAAAACCTTGCAAAAGACGGACAATTAAATGCTTACAAACACAAAAGTTTCTGGCAGCCTATGGATACTGTCAGAGATAAAAAACTTCTTACCGACTTGTGGATTAATGGTAAAGCACCGTGGGCTTTGTGGTTAAAGGATTCTGTTAATGTTTAACAACATCTACAAAAATAAAAAAGTGCTGGTAACAGGCAGTACCGGCTTTAAAGGCAGCTGGCTGACTCTGTGGCTGCAATCTCTCGGTGCTGATGTGCTTGGTTATGCTTTGCTGCCTGATACAGAACCTTCAATGTACACTGAACTCGGGCTTAAACATCGTATAAACACTATTTTTGCCAATATCCTTGATAGAGATAAGCTAAAGAAAACCTTTAATGATTTTTCGCCGGATATTGTTTTTCATATTGCAGCACAGCCTCTGGTCTTACGCTCTTATGATGAACCTGTTTTAACTTATGAAACTAATGTTATAGGCACATTAAATGTTTTAATGGCTGCAAGGCAGTGTGATTCAGTTAAGGCTTTTGTTAATGTAACAACGGATAAGTGTTACGAAAATAAAGAAGTCACAACCGGTTATAAAGAAGATGACCCCATGGGCGGGTACGATATGTATTCTTCATCAAAGGGGTGCTCAGAAATTTTGTCATCATCTTTCAGACGGTCATTTTTAGAAGATGAAAAATCTTTTGCGCTGGCGACTGCACGCGCCGGAAACGTAATAGGAGGCGGAGATTGGGCGAGGGACAGACTTATTCCGGATTGTATTAAAGCAATAAATAACAGTATACCGATAGAAATAAGAAATCCTGCTGCAGTCCGTCCGTGGCAGCATGTGCTGGAACCGCTGAGCGGGTATCTGCTTTTAGGGCAAAAACTTTTGGAATACGGAAAACTTTATGCACAGGCGTACAACTTTGGCCCTATAGAACTCAGTGTGCTTACGGTTGCAGAGGTTGCTCAAAAGGTTGTAGACAACTACGGAAAAGGGAAAGTGATAGTTGGAGAGAAAAAAACTTTTCATGAAGCAGGACTGTTGATGCTTGATATAACAAAAGCAAAAGAGGAACTTGGCTGGACGCCGGCATTATCAGCGGATAAGGCTATTAAAAATACTGTTGACTGGTACAAAAAATACTATCATAAAGAAAATATGTATGATTATACAATGCAGCAAATTAAAGAATATGAAGAATTTTGCGGGGAAAAATACGCATGAGCGAGATAGAAATACAACTAAGAAATAAGGTTAAACAGGCTGCAAAAGAATATTTTGAAGCTGTACACGCCGGCAAGCGTGAATTTGACTACATACCCGCCTCGGGCAAGTTTTTGGGAGAGGAAGAGCTGGAAAATATGATAGACGCCTCGCTTGATATGTGGCTTACTTCAGGGCGTTTTAACAGAGAATTTGAAACAAAATTTGCAAAATATTTAGGGGTAAAATATGCTCTGTCGGTTAATTCAGGTTCTAGTGCAAACCTGCTTGCTTTGTCGGCTTTAACCTCTCATAAACTCGGTGAACGGGCATTAAAAAAAGGAGATGAGGTTATTACAGTCGCGGCAGGGTTTCCAACAACAGTTAATCCGATTATTCAAAACGGACTTGTGCCTGTATTTGTCGATTGCAAGGTAGGAACATATAATATCGATACAGAAAAAATAGAAGAGGCAATCAGCAATAAGACAAAAGCAATTTTTATTGCCCATACACTCGGCAATATGTTTGATATTGCAAAGGTTAAAGATATTTGTGAAACATACAACCTCTGGTTAATTGAAGACTCTTGTGATGCGTTAGGTGCAGATTATAACGGAGAAAAAGCCGGTACAATAGGCGATATCGGAACATTTAGTTTTTATCCCGCACATCATTTGACCATGGGCGAAGGCGGAGCTGTTGTAACAAATAATGCACAGCTTCACAAAATTTTGATGTCCTTCAGGGATTGGGGGCGTGATTGCTGTTGTCCTCCGGGAAAGGACGGGGTTTGCGGCAAAAGATTTTCTCAGCAGCTTGGACTGCTGCCGTTTGGGTATGACCATAAATATACATATTCACACATTGGTTATAATCTTAAGATTACTGACTGGCAGGCGGCTATCGGGTGTGCGCAAATTGACAGACTTGATAATTTCTTAAAAATAAGAGAAAACAATGCAAAATATTTAACGGAAAAACTCTCTGATTTAACAAATTATTTGATTTTGCCTGAAAACCAAAAGGGTTGTAAGCCATCGTGGTTCGGGTATTTGATTTCTGTAAGAAAAGACGCTCCGTTTAGCAAACAGGAGCTTGTTGAATATCTGGAAAAAAATAACATAGGGACAAGACAGCTTTTTGCCGGGAACATCCTTCGGCAGCCTATGATAGTTGAAAATGATATTCCGTTAAGAATAGCCGGCGGAAGTCTGTTGTTTTCCAAAGAATTGGGAGAAGAACATTATAAACTATTGCCTAATACGGAATTTATAATGAATAATACTTTCTGGGTAGGGGTTTTTCCTGCTCTTGGTGAAAATGAAATTGAAAGAACGAGTTGTGTGATTCACCGTTTTGTAAAAGAAATCTGAAAAATAGATTTTTTATTTATGATATAAATTAGATTATGCAAAACAAAACAGATGTAGCAGCTTCAAAATTTTTAGGCAAAAAAGTTGACGGTAGTTTTTTTTACAATCCGTCTTTTCTGGTAGCAGTGCCCAGAGAGGATAACCGTATGCAATACGGTATTTATAACGACAATTTGCCATTCAACGGCTTTGATGTCTGGCATGCGTATGAATTTTCTTCTATGACAAAAAAAGGGCTGCCTTATACCGCACTGCTAAAATTAAAATACAGTTGTAACAGCGAGTTTATTGTAGAGTCAAAATCTTTAAAACTATATTTTAATTCGTTTAATATGAGCAGATTCGGTGAAAATATTCAAGACGGTTTGAATGTGTGCGCTAATATAATAAAAAAAGATCTTACAAACTTGCTAAAAACAGATGTGGAAATTGCTTTTTTAAAAAACAACACTCAACGTGAATTAATTTTTGATAACTTTGAAAACATTCTGGACTATGTTGATGAATCAAAATTAAATATAGATGTTTTTAAAGAAACACCTGAACTGTTAGAAACCGGGCAATTGAATTTGCCAAAAGAGTATTATTTGTTTTTTGATTCTTTAAGGTCAAATTGTCGTGTTACGCATCAGCCTGATTTTGGCGATATTTTTATTTATTACAAATCTGATAAACATATTAAAGAAGAAAGTCTTGTAAAATATCTGTGTTCCTTCAGGCAAGAATATCATTTTCACGAAGAATGCTGTGAAATGATTTATAAAAGATTGTATGATTTGTTGGATAAGAATACAGATGAACTTTTTGTTTGTATTTTATACACAAGACGGGGAGGAATCGATATTTGTCCTGTAAGATGGAGCACTAACTGTACTTTTAGCGGGGCTGTCTGTTTGTTAAATAATACAAAATACGCAAGGCGAAGTATTAAACAGTGACAACAAATATATTATATTGGTTTATAATATAAAATTATAACAGGAGGTTTTATGTTAAAGAAAGTTTTAATAGCGTTAGGGCTTGTTATATTTGCTTTAATTTGTTTTGTATTTTATCTTATAAATCCTTTTGATGCCCAGTATAAAACTTTTGATTTAGAGGCGAAAGCGCAGGAAGCATTTAAAAAAGATGATATGGATGCATATGTAAAATATATGAATAACCCTGTAACGGTAAAATACCATGCGCCTATCGGGTTGTATGTAACATTAATCACTTTAGGACGTTATGATGAAGCAGAAAAAGCCGTTAAATCTTTTGTTCGTTTTAAAGACTACACTGCCTGCGGGCCTATGACATATCCTCAAAGGTTTATGTGCCGAGCATTGGATATAATTGCCCCTGTGAAGGGTCCTCATATTGATAAAAACAAATGGATGTCTGTAATTTATTTTGAAAAAGGCGATTATGAAAAAGCTTTAGAGTATAACAATAAAGTAAAAAAACAAAATGTCTGCTATAACGTAAACTTATATTCCGCTCTTGGTGATTTTTCTAAAGCCACTAAAAATTTAAATGATTGTGAGTTTGAATTTCTTGAAAGGACTAACATTGCTATCCTTTACAGAACAAGAGCATATTATAACTTTAAGCAAAAAAAATACGATAAAGCTCTTGAATATCTGAATAAATCTTTAATTGCTCCTTCTGAAAATGTTGAAAAGTTTAGAGGAAATAATGAATCATATTTGCTTATGGCACAGGTTTATACAGAAATGAAACAACCTGAAAAGGCCCGTGAGTATTATGAACGTGTTTTAAAAATCAGCCCGTATAATTACAAGGCAAAAATAGGGTTAGACCTTTTAAACAATAAAAGCAATAAGAAATAGAGATAGTTTTATATGAAATCACGTCTAAAAATCGTTATTTCACTTATATTAATTTTTATATCTGTTTTTGGCGGAATTATTGCATATCTGATTAATCCGTTCGATGCTCAGTACAAAGCCTATCAGGCAGAAACTGAAGCAGCAAAAGCTTTTGAAAAAGGAGATATGGTTACTTATGTAAACTATATGTCTAATCCTGTTACTATTAAGTATCATGCGCCGTTAGCCTTGTATTTTGTTTTGATTAATATGGGACGTTATGATGAAGCAAAGCAAGCTGTTGATTCTTTTATAAAATACAAGGATTACGGTATTTGTGCAGATTTTAAAAATAATATAATAGACAGAATCACCTGCAGAATAATTGCTTTTGCCATGCCTGTTGAACAGCCGTGGGTTGATAAAAATTTCTGGTATTCGTTAATTTACTTAGAAAAAGGTGAATATGAAAAGGCTCTTAAATATTACAAACAAAGCCAAACCAGAATACCCTGTTACAGTGCAAGAATATATGCAGCTTTAAATGATAGAGAAAACTCAAGTAAATATATAAAAATGTGTGAAGCGCTTTATGCGCCTAAAGAGAGTAAAAAAGCTTTATACGAAACTAAAGGCTACATGTATTTAAGACAAAAAAAATATGATGTTGCTCAAGATTATCTGTTAAAAGCACTTAAGGAGAAATCCGAAAAATTCGGACAATACACAGGCTATGAAAATATATATTTGTTGCTGGCACAGCTGTATAAAGAACAAAACAATCCGGCTAAAGCACGGTATTATTATGAACAGGTTATAAAAACCGACCCGTATAATTATAAAGCACAAAAGGGGCTCGGGCTTGTTCTTCACCACTAAAACAATATATGTTAAAAGCGGATTCTTGTAATATTGTATAAAAAATAGTAGAATAACTATACTTGTCTAAAATAAATTCTTATATAAGAGAGGATATATTATGAAATTACATATGCAAATTTTAATTGCACTCGGTCTGGGATTAAAGCGTAACGGGCATATCTTTTTAGGTTTAATTGCCGGTATTATTCTGGGTATAGCAATGCATGCCTACAATGCCAGCCATGAACCCACTGCAATTTATAATGCAATTTATGCAGTGTTAAATTTTATCGGACAAGCTTTTATAAGATTAATTCAAATGGTTATCATTCCGTTAATCTTTAGTGCAATTGTAATTGGCATATCCAGCATCGGCGATAACAAACAGCTTAGTGCATTCGGGATAAAGATGGTATTTTACTATTCTATAATATCAATTGCAGCTGTTGTTATAGGTTTAACACTTGCTTTCGGACTGCACCCGGGGGATGGTGTTCAATCCTTTATAAGTGCAGAATCAGCTGCTGAAACCCAAAAAATTGTCAGTGATGCCATTGCTCAGCAGCAAGGTCATCTGGGGCAAATGTTTATAAATCTTATCCCTGCAAACCCTATAGAAGCATTTTCTAAAGGAGATACAATCCCGATTATTATATTCGTTGTAATTTTTGCAATAGCCCTTGCAAAAGTAGGAGAAATAAACAGACCTGTTGTTTCTTTCTTTGAATCAATATTTGCTGCAACAATGAAAGTAACAGACGGTATAATGTATTTAGCAGCGCCGGGTATTTTTGCTTTGATGGCAACATCAATTTCTTCCTTCGGATTGTCTGTATTTTCAAGTATTTCTAAATACTTCCTTGCTATATTTATAGGTTTTGCAATACAATTGCTTGTTGTTTATCCTATTGTGATGAAAGTATTTTCTAAAGTTCCCGTAAGATTGTTTTTTGCTGCAATAGCAGAAGCAATGATGGTAGGTTTCGGTACCGCAAGCAGTTCCGCAACTCTGCCGCTTGTTATTGCCTGCTGCGAAAAAAGAGGGATATCTCATAAAGTATGCAGTTTTGTTTTGCCGTTAGGTGTTACCCTGAACTTTGATGCGACAGCTATGTTTCAGGTAATTGCCGTAATATTTTTGACCCAAGCCTACGGCATTACTGTTGATCCTTTACAGATAATACAAATAGCAGTACTGGCGATAGTTGCCTCAAGTACATGTGCCGGTATCCCTGGCGGCGGTATTATTACTATTGCGCTTGTTTTAAACGGTCTTGGTTTGACCCCGACACAGATGGTAGAAGGTTTTGCCTTCTTGTTTGCGGTTGACAGAATAGTTGATATGTTCAGAACAATGCTTAATATTACCTCTGACGCTGTAGTAACAGCTGTAATAGCCGACAATGAAAACGAACTCAACTATGACATGCTCACAAGTGAAGAGTCTTATAAAGATATAATATAAAAATGAATATAACGGTTTCCAAATCAAAAGGGTTAACAGGCAGTGTTGTTATACCTCCTGATAAATCAATAAGCCATAGAAGTGCGATGTTTTCGGCTTTAACCGGCGGTGTTTGTGAGGTGCGGAATTTTTCAACAGGCGCAGATTGTATCAGCACACTAAATATTATAAAAACTCTCGGATGTGATGTAGAATTTTTGGCAGAAAAACATATACGCATTGATTCTCGCAACGCCTTTAAAAAAGGCCGTTACAAACTTGATTGCGGAAATTCAGGCACCTCTATGAGATTGTTTTCAGGTATTCTCGCCTCAAGAGAGATAGAATCCACTCTGTTCGGTGATGAAAGTTTAAGCAAACGTCCAATGAAAAGAGTTATACTTCCGCTGGAGTTAATGGGTGCAAAATTTAAACACAATGATTACAAAGCCCCGTTAATTATTCAAGGGGCGGAATTATTCCCGATAGATTACAAAACCCCTATTGCTTCGGCGCAGGTTAAGTCTTGTATTTTACTGGCAGGGTTGAACACAATAGGAGAAACTAAAGTTACAGAGCCTTATGTGTCGCGCGACCATACAGAAAGAATGTTAAAATACCTTGATGCAGATATTGTAACAGAAAACAATGTAACTAAAATAAAAAAATCTAAGCTCACGCCTAAAAATATAACGGTTTGCGGAGATATTTCTTCTGCTGCCTTTTTTATGGTTGCTGCTGCTATTGTACCGGATTCTGATATAGTGATAAAAAATGTCGGACTGAATCAGACAAGAACAGGCATAATTGATGTTATGCAACAGATGGGTGCAGATATTCAAATTCTCGACAAAAGGACGGAATGCAATGAAGAAACCGGTGATTTAAGGATAAGAACATCAAACCTTAAAGCTGTGAATATAGAAGGTTCAATTATCCCGAGGCTTATAGATGAATTACCTGTTATTGCTGTACTGGCATCCCAGGCTTCGGGTACAACAGTGGTAAAAGATGCACAGGATTTGAGAAATAAAGAATCCGACAGGATAAAATGTCTTGTGTCGGAGCTTCAAAAAATCGGGGTACAAATTGAAGAAACACCTGACGGATTCATTATTGAGGGTAAAACAAACCTTAAAGGCGATGCGGAAGTAGAATGCTACCATGACCACAGATTGGCAATGAGTTTATATGTGGCTGGTCTAATCTGCAATAAACCTGTTTGTATAAAAGAGTTTCAATGGGTAGATATATCTTTTCCGGAATTTTTACAACTTATTGAATCTCTGGCTTAGTTGTCAGACTTATTATCCGGAGGCTTTTCTATCCAGACATAAGTTTTTTGCTGTTTAGCAGCAAATGGATTTGATGAGTAATTGTTTTCACTACTCATTTTTTTTGTTTTAGCATCTATTTCTTCTATTCTGTTTTTTAAGTTTTTAAATAGATTCATTATTTTCATATATCTTTTTCACATAACATTCTTTCTGACACATCATTACATATTTTTAATCGCAATAAATTAGACATAAGAATTGATTTGTATTACCGGAAAGCTTTAATTTTTTGTATAATAGAGTTATGGAAAAAGATGTAAAAAGAATTCTTATAGCAGAAGACAGCAGTGAATGGCAGCGTTTCCATTCGTCTTTGTTAAAAAATTATGACAAATACGAATTGGACTTTAATATTTGTAATAATGCAAAAGATGCTTTAATTTTGGTTCAGGAGTCTTTAGATAATCCTTACGATTTAATTATTACCGACTTGCAGATGGAAACGGATTTTTCTCCGGAGTTTGCAGGTGAATGGCTTGTTAAACAGATAAAAACATTTAAACAGTATTCTGATATTCCTGTTGTTATAGTTTCGGCTACCTACAATATAGCTTTTATTGCACATAATCTCGGTGTTAATTACCTTTCTAAAAGAACTCTTGTTAACAATCCGGATTCATATTATTTTATGCTGGATGAGAATATTTGAATAAGTTTTTGTGCTTAAAATAAATGTTACAATATGTTACGTTGATAAATATACATTAGCAAAAATTTTGATGTATTAATTTTATGCTATTGTCGGGTTTTCGCGGCATTATTAAATTAAGTTAAAAATTTTTTATAATGGATTGAAAAACCTCTATTATTGTGCGAAAGTACATAAGGGTAGGAAATATGATAGTAAATCAAAAACCGAACATAATTCAGAGCAATCGACTTAGTCACAAGCAAAAGTCATTTGTGACAAAAGATAAACTTTCTGAGAATATTGATATTTATAATAAACAAACGCCTTTAATGAGAGAGTCAGTTAATTCTTCCTTTAAAGGCGTTTCTTTTAAGGGAATTTCCGCTCAACAGCTAAAGAAGACCTTCGGCTTGTACAATGAACACAGGTACAATCTTCGCGACAGTTTAAAACTTTTGGAAAAATATATCGGTAAAGCGCCTGTTGTGCTTGAGTCTGATACCAGCGAGTGGCAGGAAATCGGCAAACATATAATAAAAGTTCAAAATGATACTACGGTTGTTATAAAAGAAAAAAACTGGACAAAACAACTTATAGACGCAATGGCATCACCTGTTACCGAGTTGCCTTTTCGCATACTTAAATCATTGAAAAAATCTTTTATGGGCAGCAATACTGCTAAAGTTAACGGACAAGCCGCAGAACAAACCGCAAACGCTCTGCAAAAAAAGATGAACTCTATTGATAATCCGGATATTGTTAATTCTTTTATCGGATATATGGAGTCTGCCCAAAAATACAAATACGATAATGATAAAATCCGCAGCGCAGGGCTGATGTCCAATGCACTAAAGATGTTTGACGCAAAATCAGGCAATTATAACGCAGTTCATGAAAGAGCGTTGACAAGAATTGTCACAGGATTTATCCCCGCGTATTTTCTTGCTAATGATGCCTATAACCTCTCAAGATTATGCGATGATGACCCGCAAAAGGCTGACAAAGAAAGAAAATTGCGTTTTAATCAGGAAACAAAACGTGTACTTTCCAACGCTTATTTGCAGTTGATTACTCTTGGCGCACTGTCTAAATGGATAAATAAGAGCAAAGCTACTTTTGTCGGGGTTACAGCCTTGACAGTACTTATTACCGAGGCATTCTCAAGATTGTCTAACGGTAAAAAAATCCATATGATTAACAGAGAAGAAGCCATTGAAATGAACAAGAAAGAAGGCTTGCTTCCTGCTGATTATCAACCTCCAAAACACGGTCAGATAGAAGACAAAACAGCCGAGTTTATCCCGACATTTAAAGGCTCTAAAGTGTTCCATGGCTTTAAAATGGCAGATATGCCGCTTGCTCAGATGAGTAATATCAATATGACCGGAAAATCCGTTAATGAAAAAATAAAAACAGTTAATGATTCAAAACCTTTGCTCACCTTCTCTACACTGGCAAAATGGTTTGCCGGAGTAATTATTCTCGGTTTCGGGCTTAAACATGCCAAAAATATAAAAATTGCTAAAAATGTTAAAATTAACGATTATTTTAAAGTGCTTTCAAACAAATATGATAAATGGTTTAATTCTTTAACAAGAGTGGACTATAAAATATCACAACATGATTACAACAAAATAATCACTAAATTAAAAGAATATGATGAAGTTGTCGGTTCATATTTTGAAAATGTTATCCAAAACTATCAAAAGTCTAACAAGGTTCAATCAATATCAAAAGAATTCTCAAATGTATTAAAGCAGGCAGGTTTAGATAACTTTGCAAAAGGTTTTGAACATATTTCAAATTTAAAACTAAAAACCTCCTTTAAAAATATTTCTGAATACAATGAAGCACAACGCTTTATTTCAGAAAGAAACAAAGTTGTCATAACACGCAACATAAATGAACTTTTACAGACGATGGAGGCAAATAACCACGCTCAACAGGCAAAACAGTTAAAAGACCTTATAATTGACGAAAACGGCAAAGTTATTAGTGCAAACTATAACATCGCAAAAAAATTCATAAACGAAAATGCAAAAGAATATGCCTTTACTTTTGATAACAGATTTAAAGTCGATGACGGAGCGCAAAATCTTAAACTGTTTGAAGAGGCAATAGCAGCATTAAGAACTGCTAATCCTCAAGCGGCAGACAGATATAAACGACTTGTTGAAGAATCTGTTAATGCTGATATGCTTTATCTTGGCAAAAAAGGTATACCTGTTGTAAAAGAGGTTGCTGACTTTATTACAGAGCCGTTTAAATTTATGTGGGGAACGATAACGCTTCCGTATAAACATGTTGCAAAACCTATTTCAAAATTAATTAATCCTGATGTTAAGCTGCCGCAATGGACAAAAGAAAATGAAATGGTTGCTGCTGCAATAAAGAGAATCACCAAAGATCCTGTCATTAAACTTCCTCCGGTATTTGGCCCGCATCAGGGAATTGCAAAAATTGATTACAGCAAAGAAGATTTTGCAAAATACATGAACCTGCAATTCAACAAAGGCTTTAACACAGCAACAATGTCCAGCCTGTCGAATTCCGACCTGTCGGCTCTCGCTAAAAATACATCAACAGCCGCAACAGCATGGTTCCTGATGACAGACAACCACAATATGGTTATGCAAAAATCTAACGGAGAAAACAAACAGGGCGCAATTCTAAAAGCTAAAGAAAGAGCTGTTCAGGAAACTTCAAGACAATTCTACAATGTAATGTTTATAAATCTGTTTAATAATACATTCAGAAATCTTTATAACTCCAGCCTGTTCGGTGCACAAACGGTTAACACTGTTTCAACGCTTGTTGGTGAATATGTAAACAGAAAAGCCATAGGCATGCCTGTAACACCGCAAACAAGAGAAGAAATCCTTGAGCATGAGTATAAAAATGTTACACAAAAAGGCTTTAAGGGTGATTTCTTCAGGTTTATGTCAAGATTAACAGGTAAAAAGGTGTTGTCACAGCGTGCACAGCAAAAAGCAGCTAAGGAATCAGAAATTAAAAAGTAAAAAAATAACAATAAAAAAGGGATTGTAAAATAAATTACAATCCTTTTTTATTATAAATTTATTAATTACAGATGTTTTTCTATATTAGAGGTTATGGTAGATTTAGGAACCAGTCCGACAAGTCTTTCCACTGCTTTGCCGTCTTTAAAAATCAACAAAGTAGGCAAACCGCTAACAGAATATTCTTTAGCTGTTTTAAGATTTTCATCTGTGTTTAGTTTTACAATTTTTAATCTGCCTTCGTAATCCTGCGCAACTTCATCCAGCACCGGCCCGAGTTTTCTGCAAGGACCGCACCACGGCGCCCAAAAATCAACAACAGTTAACTCAGAAGAATTTATCACCTCTGATTCAAAAGTTGAATCATTAATATCTAATGCGTTTGACATAATAGCTCCTCCTTAAACCTATTATAAATGTATAAAGTAATTTTAGCAAAAAGTCAATTAATATAACAGATTAAAAATGAAAAGAAAAAAATTATTGACTCAAAATATTGTTTTGCTATTATAAAGAAACGGGAACCACGTTGACTCCGGTGGAGTGTAACGGAACGGTTTAGATTAAAGTAGAGCTTGCTCTACCAACTCCACAAAAAATTGAATATCATCATGCCACGTTAGCCCCCAGTGGAGTGCAACGGAACGGTTTTAGATTAAAGTAGAGCTTGCTCTACCAACTCCACAAAAAATTGAATATCACCATGCCACGTTAGCTCAGTTGGTAGAGCAAGGGACTGAAAATCCCTGTGTCCTTGGTTCGATTCCGAGACGTGGCACCACTTTAAAAAACACCTTCGGGTGTTTTTTTTATTGCTCGGAATCGAACCAAGGTTCTCACCTCTCAAAAAACAAGACATTTAGTCTTGTTTTTTTCGGCAGAGTGAGACGTGGCACCACTTTAAAAAACACCTTCGGGTGTTTTTTTTTATTTCTCGGAATCGAACCTTGGTTCTCACCTCTCAAAAAATGTATTTTAATGTCCAGTTCGTTGTCTATAGAATAAATTGTCGGTTGGGCATACTTGCCCAACAACTCTAAACATTAGCCGTCGGAAGTTCTGTGATGCATTGTTTTT
>CALUQS010000016.1 GCA_944322975.1 Candidatus Gastranaerophilales bacterium | reverse complement strand
CGTTCTTTGTTATCATTTATCACTGGTAAGATCCTGAGCTCGCTGCGCTCCTCAGGATGACAGCCATTTTGTTGTGTGTTGAGCAGACCGTACAGCCCGTAGGGTTGGCAAAGCTTAAATACCCCCTCTCCACCAGCGGGGGAGCGAATTTCCGGACGGGTGCAACCCGGGGAGCGAGACACGAAGTGAGCATAAGCAAAGCGCAGCGAACGACAGTGTCGAGCGTGAAGGAAATTCAAGACAGAGGGCCGGGGTGAGGGCTACAGATAAAACACCAACCTTATTAGAGCTTTAGTGCAAATTTATATTATCAAGAGTATTTTGGCTGGCAAGAACAGACGTAATCGAATTCGAATTAAATATATAATTTGCGGCATTTTGTATATCCTGAGATGAAATTTCATCTATCAATTTCAAATTATTGTTTATTGCATTAATCCCCTGCAAGGTGTCTTTTGCCGCATTAAGCACAACCGTCTGAGAGTCTGAGGTTTCCAGTGTGTTTAGTATCAATGTTTTGAGCCTTAACTTTGCAGCCTCAAGTTCCTCTTGAGAAACAGGCTGTGTTTTTAAAAGTTCTACGTGCTTTTTAAAACCGTCAAGCGACTTTTTCACGTTATCATACTGCTTAATATTTTCTGACGGATTATCTGTTGTTGTTTTGATACCTAAAGCAATAATACCGGTATTGCCGACAAAATCTATATTAGACTCTACTCTGTAAGCAAGTTTTTGCGTTTCTCTAAGGTCGTTAAACAGCCTCGAGGAAGCCCCCGCCCCGAGTATTGTGTTTAAAAGCGCAAACACCGCCTGATCCTTAGGGTTGTAGTTGGTTTTGAATTTAAAATACTGTATAATATCCGCCTGATTTCTCGGCTGGGCTTTTGTAATTATTTTGCTTTCTTTTATCGGCTCAAAAGACTGAAACGCGTCTGTATTAAAGGGTTTAAAAACGCCAAAACCGGTTGAAAGTTTTGATATTACACTCTTTTCTAAATCCGGATTCTGCTTAAACGGTGCGGTTATAACAGCCTTGGACATAGCATTGGTTTTTATATATCCGAAAAATCCGATTATATCAGCAAGCGTGACAGTATCAATTGATTGAAGAATTTCTTCTTTTGTTGCGTATTCGTTTAAATTAGGAAATATCTGTTTTAAAGCTGCATCCGAGGCTGATTCGTCAAGATTCATCACAGCTTCTTTCACAAGTTTTTTTGCGTACGTTAATGCATTTTCCGTAAATCTCGGCGTATTAAACACCTCTTTTATAAGCTCCAGCGTATACACAGTGTCAGGCGCCAGCGCCTCAAATGAGGCTTTCATTGAACGGAAATCAGCATCAAATTTTAACGTTATGCCGGATTTATGCACATCTTTATAAAATTGTTCATAATTTTTTGTTTTTGAGCCTTCGTTTAACAAAACAGCCAGAATCGCCGGTACAGAAGGCTTTACATCAGCAGGTACAGTTGTTTGCAGGGTCAGTTCTCCGGCTGCAATATCTGATTTGTTAGAATTTAAAATAAGTTCCGTATTGTTACCAAGGCGATACTGCGTTATTTGCGTCATATCAAGCATCTTGTCATCCAAACGCCCTTTAAAGCCTAAACGCATTGATTTTCCGCCAACCGGAAGGGGAGAAGTTTCTTTTTTCTCATTAACTTTTTTATAGTTTTCTAAAATCTGTTCATCTGTTTGGCTTTGAGGGTGCACAACAGTTAAAGAAACTCTGTTAAGATTAAGATATTTTTTGACAAACTTGCTTACATCTTCGACGGTTATGCTGTTTAAAATATCAAGATAGTTTTCTGCATAATCAATATCATTATCAAGCAAAGCGTTTCCAAGCAGCATATTCAACATTTGAGAACTTTCCGAAATCTTTGAAAAAGCCATAGCCAGAATCTTTTTGGCAGTATTAAGCTCTTCTTGAGAAAGAGGTTTTTGCTCCAGTGAAGAAATTTGCCGATAAATTGTTTTTATGACATCTTCTGTTTTTTGCGGTGTCGATTGTGAGGCTATTAGTATAGTTTTGGGGTCGGACGGACGGTTTCCGACTCTTTCTATATTCATAATCGCCGATGATTGAATTTTGTTGAGGTCTTTGCTTATTCTCGCATTTTTGTAGCCCAACAATGCAGTCATGAGGACTTCCATTGTTATGTTTTCTCTGGTGGAATTGTTCTCAGGCCCTGCAAACCCCAGCACAGTAATGGTTGATTGGGCTTTTGGCATTTTTATATCGGCGCGTACAGGGTGTTGAATTGTGTTAAAATCCTGATATTTTCTGTTTTGTGTGGGAACAGGAATATTTTTATTAAAGTATTTTGCAATTGTGTTTATTGCCTCTTGCTCAGGGACTTCTCCGGTAACAACAGTTGCGCAGTTATCAGGAGTGTACCACAGGTTGTAATAGTCAAGAGTATCGTGATTTGTTAATCTGTTTATGTTAGAAATAGACCCCGCAACAAGGTCTTGTGACGACGATTCTATTTGATAAAGATTTTTTATACATGTTGAAAAAGCAGCGTTTTCAGGCTGGTCTCCGACCATTGCAATCTCCTGTGTGACAGGGCCTTTTTCTTTTTCTATCATGTCTGCTTTGTGAGAAGGATATTGAAGCTGTTCTGACTGCAAATAAGTGCTGGTATCAAAATCATTGCTGCCGAGAAGCTGGGACGAAATATAATAATTTGTCTGGGAAAATCCTGTTGCAGCGTTTGTCATTGCACCCATTTTATTAACAATCCTGAAAAAATCACCTGCGTTCAACCCGCCGCCCGGGCCGTTTGAACCGTTAAAGGCCATATGCTCGTTAAAATGGCTTATCCCTCTTTGGGCATCGTTTTCGTTCATGGAGCCCACGTTGTAATAGGTTTGAAGAACGGTAGGCCCTTTTTTTTCAAGAATAGCAACTCTTTGACCGTTGGCAAGCTGATAGAGTTTTGCAGGATTTGAAAAAGCAAGCTTTATATCTCTTATATATTTATAAGGGATAGGAGCCTGAACCAGCGCCTGCGCTTTAAGCGTTTCCACCGCTTTAGCCGTATTATTGGAATCGTTGCTTGGGATTGATACCGCCGCATCGGGTGATTCAATCTGTGTCGGCACCGTCACTGAAGTGCTTTTTACGGTGTTTGAAACGTTATTTCGCACATTGCCGGATTCAGGCGTTTGTATATAATTCCTGTAATTAAGAATTTCCAGCTTCATAAAGTTTTTTTGCTTTCTTGGTTTTTATAAAACGGCTAAAGTGAAAAATTTACCAGTTTTTTTTCTCTGTTTTATAAATCTTAACAAAAAAACACTCAAAAGAACAGCGGATTAGCCTTCTTTTGCCGTTGAGCTATAGCGAAACGTGCAAAATGGCTTCACGGAAAAATTATTAGTCTTTCTTGTCGATATTAATCTGTAAATAGTGAATAGTGCGGCTGTGGTGTCGAACGAAGTGAGCGAACAGCCATGTGAACAAGGTTAATGGAGTTGAGAATTTTTAGAATAAAAATTCGAAACGGAATTCCAAACCTTGTGAACGCCAATAATCCAAGACAGCGGATTTTGTGCGGCTGTAAGGACTCCGTTTCGAGTTGACTAAATGTCAAGACCGTAGGGTGGGCAAAGCACAGCCAAATCAGCATGCGTGCCCACCGAACAATTTAAATATTCCCCCTCTCCACCTCGGGGGAGCAAGAACTCTGTTCAAAACGATTGAGTATCGTTTTGAATAGAGACTCTGCCGAATAAAAGCAACTAAATGTTGCTTTTATGAGAGGGGCTAAGTCAAAAGCGTAGCTTTTGCGTGCCGTATAAAAATTGACAATGGTGTCGCAGCGAACGACAGTGTCGAGCGTGAAGGAAATTCAAGACAGCGAATTTTGTGCAGGCACGCCGCGGGCGCAGCCCCCAGTGCCTATGTGAACAAGGTTAATGGAGTTGAGAATTTTTAGAATAAAAATTCGAAACGGAATACTAAACCTTGTGAACGCCAATAATTCAAGACAGCGGAATCGGACTGGCACGCCAAGGACTCCGTTTCGATTTGACTAAATGTCAAGTCGAAATGGAGGCAGGCTAAGTCAAAAGCGTAGCTT
>CALUQS010000015.1 GCA_944322975.1 Candidatus Gastranaerophilales bacterium | reverse complement strand
TTCTCACCCTTGTTAACCAAAGAACACGACCCCGGTTTCTGGGTTAAACCCTATGCAAGCTTTGAGAATGTTCCATTAAAGAACGGCCCAAAAGTAAGCAACATCAACTACGGTACTTTAGTAGGTTACGACAGCCCGTTACAAGAAATTTCACACGGTTTTGAACGGGTATTAACCGGATATATCGGTTACAACGGTGCTTCGCAACGATACAGCGGCGTTGACGCTTACCAGAACGGCGGCTTAATCGGCGGAACAGCAACGTTCTACAAAGGCAACTTCTTTAACGCAACAACACTTTCAGTAGGCGCTTCTGCCGGTGACGCAAGCACAATGTACGGTTCTGAAAACTACACAATGCTGCTTGCCGGTATCGGTAACAAAACAGGTTACAACTTTGAGTTCTTTGACGGCGGGCTCATCTTGCAGCCAAACATGTTAATCAGTTACACATTTGTAAATACATTTGATTACAACAACGCAGCAGGAGTACGCATAGAATCCGACCCGTTACACGCAATCCAGCTTGCACCGGGAATAAAACTCATCGGCAACACCAAAAACGGCTGGCAGCCTTACATAGGTGTAAATATGGTATGGAACCTGCTTGATGATTCCCGTGTGACGGCTAATGGCGTACGTTTACCAGAAATGTCAATTAAGCCGTATGTTCAATATGGCGTAGGCGTACAGAAACGCTTTAAAGACAGATTCTTAGCCTACTGTCAGGCAATGATACACAACGGCGGACGCAACGGCGTCTCTCTCACCGGCGGATTGCGCTGGAAAGTAGGCAAGTAAGAACATTTTGTAACGGTGGGCAGGCAGGGTCTTTGCCCCCTCACCCCGGCCCTCTCCCAGCGGGAGAGGGAGAATAATTAAAATGAATTCTGTAGCCCTCACCCCAGCCCCTCTCCCCAAGGAGAGGGGGTATTTAAGCTTTGCCCACCCTACGACTCTGCCTTCGGGCTCACTGAACATAAGGATACAAATGGGGCGTTATTTTACATATAGCATCAAATGAGGGTCTTAGTGCTACGACGACAATACAGCAAATCAAAATATATACTTTTTAGATTTAAAGAGCTGTTTTAAATCGCCTGTTTTAAGGACTGTTTCTATATTATCAACAATCATTTGAAGTTCGTCAGATGAGGGAATTTTTAAACTTTCAGGCAGTTTTATGTCAGCGGTTGTTTTTGCATTGACAAGAAATTCATTCATTATCAGAAACTCTTTATAAACCTGCAAAATCTCTGACCAGTCACAGGGCAGATTACAGGTTTTTGACATATAATACTGACAATCTTTTTTCAATTTTTCGATATAGTTTATTGCATAATTAACCTCAAAAAGCATTTGTTCATCATTAACGTTTTTTCCGCTAAAAGGGTTGTCTAAAATATCTTTAGGAGAATCTTTAAAATTTTGTGTTATAAATACCGCCCACAAAAGACAGCCAAGATAAAATGATACTGTTTGTTCAAGAAGTTTCAGCAGCTGGGGATAAAGTATCTGAAACTTGAATTTTCTCTGATGCATTGCTTTAATTGTAAAAAGCGTATTATACGCAGCATCAATATTCATCGAAAAAGACACAACATATCTGCTGTACCCGGGGTCAAACAACACACCTTTTGAAAAATCCATACAAACCTCCGGAGTTTAATTACCTATATAATTATATTATTTATTCAAATAAAAATAAAGTTTGAAATTGCTCTTTTTTTTATATATGATTAACTAAGGTAAGAGAGAGGTTTAAAATGTCTTTAAACGTATATTTAGGGATTGACGTAGGTTCTGTTACAACTAAACTTGCGCTTGTTGACGAAACAGGCAAGTATGTTGACAGCTATATGTTAAGAACATCCGGAAAACCGGTTATAGCTGTTCAAACAGGCATGCGTGAACTTATAAAAAAAGCTATTTGCGAATATAATATTCAAGGCGTAGGCACTACAGGCAGCGGAAGAAATTTAGCAGGTGCTCTTGTAGGTGCAGATGTTATTAAAAATGAAATTACTGCTCATGCTGTTGCAGCAAGTACTTATGTGCCAGGGGTTCAAACGATTCTTGAAATCGGCGGACAAGACAGCAAAATCATTATTTTAAGAGACGGCATTGTAACAGACTTCGCTATGAATACGGTTTGTGCCGCAGGAACAGGAAGTTTTCTTGATCAGCAGGCGAACAGATTGAATGTTCCTATTGCCGAGTTTGGAGAAACTGCTCTTAAATCTACTAACCCTGCGAGAATTGCCGGCAGATGCGGTGTGTTTGCCGAAAGTGACCTTATCCACAAACAGCAGCTCGGATATCCTGTTGAAGATTTATTATACGGGCTTTGTCAGGCGCTTGTAAGAAACTATTTGAGTAATCTTGCTCTTGGTAAAGAGCTTTTGCCGACAGTGTCTTTTCAAGGCGGAGTTGCTACAAATTCAGGCATGGTTAAAGCTTTTGAAGAAGCGCTCGGCACAAAAGTTGTTGTCCCTGAAAATCACCAGACAATGGGTGCAATAGGTGCGGCTCTTCTTGCAATGGAAAATCACCAGTATACTGATAACAAAACCAAGTTTAAAGGCTGGGAGGTAGGAAATATGCATTTTAATTCCATTACCAACCAGTGCAGCGGCTGTTCAAATAACTGTGAAGTTATAACAATTGTTGAAGGCGAAATGCCGGCAGAACATCCTAAAGACATTAAAGATATAAAAGGCAATATCATTGCCAGATGGGGCGGAACCTGCGGCAGATGGGATATTACATAACTTAATAAAAGGGATACCGTTTTGGTGTCCCTTTTATTGTATTAACAAAAGATAACAATAAGGCAAAAAATTTTTATCAGGGATATTAAGTTAATATGAACATAAACGCTATTCAATCAGTATTAATATACAGGCAAAGCGCTTTTCAGAATATATTGCCGGCTAAGAGTGTACTAAAACATAACTTTGTTTTACAGTCACAGCCGTCATGCGATACTGTCTCTTTTAAGCGCGCTCCGTCACAATACGGTTCGCCTTTTGTTCACGACCCCAGAGAACTTGAACTGCACTGCGCTTGCTGCAATAAAAAAATGATTCCTAATTCGAAGGTACAAAAGTTTATGGACAAAACTGTATACTTTCCCGCCTATATTGCACTTGACAGGATAAAACATGAACAAAACTTCCGTCTTAAAGAGCAGCCTGTATATATGCAACGAGCATATTCCTTTATAAAAAACGAAGCAAACAAACATAAAAACTTGAATATGGACGAGTTGATGCAAACAGAGAGAGTTATCAACTACAGACACAATAACCCGAAAGATCAGTCAAAAGCACTTACGGAATTAAGAGACAGATGCAGAAACGTAACTCACAGTATTGATTATCTTGTTACGGAAATTGAAAAGTTGAATCCTAATTTTCAAAGCACTGAAAATACTGTTTTTCAGGATTTAAAAATGTACGCAAAAATATACCCGACAGAATCTATATCAAACATTTTAACCTCACCTGAAATAAGAGAAGAGTATCTTATAAAACTTCAAAATAAGCAGAATTCAAAACTGAATAAAATAAACTACCTTATTCCTCAGCTAAGTCCTCAGTATGCAAAACGAGCAAACAGAGCGCTGGCTCAGTCTTTTAAAATTTTTAACAACGAAAGTTCTGATATCTTGCACAAAAGGCAGAGGGTTATAGATTTGTTTGAAAAAGCACTTGAGCCTATGCCGTTTGAAAAACCGACTGACCGTGCAGTTGCGGATTTAATAATGAAAAGGTTAGAGAGTTTGCCGGATTCAAAAAACGACGCAAATGCTTTTATTGTAAAATTTGGCCCCAGAGGTTCTAACAACCTTGTTGAGGTCCTTGTAAAACGCCTGCGCAACACAAAAGAACACGTTAAACCGCAGCACCGCGAAGGCGACAACGGAATAAGCGACAAGAAAAATTATATCTATCTTTGCGGAAAATGTAATCATGAACGAAAAACCCAGAGATATGACGAATTTATCGAAAAACACCCGCAAATGCCTGAAAATACTCAAAAACAGATTAATGAAATATGCGACTACATAAACAATGGTGTTTTAGAAGGCTATGATACATGGCCTAATGATATAAAAGAACCTCTAGGTGATGAGTCGGAAGGGCTGATAATAATTGATACCGGCAGGCTTAATCTTGAACAGGCAAAGCAAAACAGAGCCTTAAAGCTGCAGCAATATGTTGAAAATAAAAAACATACAGCGCAGGAACAAGACACGCTGATGACAGGGCCGTACCGCCGCCACGGCAAAAGAAAAAATGCCGTTAATGTTGCAAAGTAACAACCGGATGTAATTTTGCCTTTTGTGTTTTGCACAGTCCGGCTTAATGTCCTTGTTTCTGCTGTTTTCACAGTCAAAAAATGCTGAGAGGAAAATATTTTAACCTTTCGCAAAACAAACAGCTTAAATAAGGAATATTGCACGCATACTGATACTTGTGCATGCCTGAAATATTTGCAGCTTTTATCAGATTAGTTGTTACAATAAAAAACCGGAGCATTCTGTTTGTTGGCTCCGGTTTTTTGCTATTAAGGTTATTATTATTTTTTCAATGCTGCTTTAAGCCTTGCCATAGCTTTTGCCAGTGCAATTTGGGCACGTGCGTTATCTATTTCAACTTCATGAGACCCAAGTCTTGCCTCGGCACGTTCTTTGGCCGATTTTGCTCTTGTGACATCAATATCGCTGCCTTTTTCCGCCAAGTCGGTAAGGATTAAAGCTTCATTGTTTTTAAACTGAAAAATCCCGCCCATGGTTGTAAAATATTCCATATCTCCGTTTTTTTCAGCTCTTGTAACACCGATATCCAAAGCGCTCATAAACGGCTGGTGGTCGGGTAATATACCAAATTCACCTTCGGTGCTTCTGGAATAAACTGCGTCTACCTCTTCGTTAAAGAGTTCTTTTTCATGGGTTATAATTTTCAAGTTTATTTTTTTTGACATGGTTTACGCTTTCATACTTTCAGCTTTTTTAACGGCTTCTTCTATTGTACCTACCATATAGAAAGCTTGTTCGGGCAAGTCATCGTGTTTGCCTTCAAGAATTTCTTTAAAGCCTTTAATAGAGTCTTCAAGTTTAACATATTTGCCAGATATACCGGAAAATTGTTCGGCAACAAAGAAGGGCTGAGAAAGAAATCTTTGAATTTTTCTTGCTCGGTTGACTGTCAATTTGTCGTCTTCGGACAACTCATCCATACCCAAGATTGCAATAATATCTTGCAAATCTTTGTATTTTTGAAGAACTTCAAGCACCTGTCTTGCTACGCTGTAGTGTTCTTCTCCGATAATAACAGGGTCTAACACTCTTGAGCTTGATGCCAGCGGGTCAACCGCAGGGTAAATACCCAGAGATGCAATCTGTCTTGACAATACTGTTGAAGCGTCAAGGTGAGAGAAGGTTGTAGCCGGTGCTGGGTCAGTCAGGTCGTCTGCCGGTACATAAATTGCCTGTACAGATGTAATTGAACCGTCTTTTGTTGAGGTAATGCGCTCTTGAAGTTCACCCATTTCAGTAGACAAAGTAGGTTGATAACCAACGGCAGAAGGCATACGACCAAGCAGCGCAGATACTTCGGAACCGGCCTGTACAAATCTAAAGATGTTGTCGATAAATAACAATACGTCCTGTTTTGAAAAATCACGGAAATATTCTGCTGCAGTCAAAGCAGAGAGACCGACTCTCATTCTGGCTCCCGGCGGCTCATTCATCTGACCGTAAATCAAAGCAACTTTATCAAGTACGCCTGATTCTTTCATCTCATTCCAAAGGTCATTACCTTCACGTGTTCTTTCTCCGACCCCGCCGAATACAGATACACCTGAATGCTCCTGAGCAATGTTGTGGATAAGTTCCATAATCAAAACTGTTTTACCTACTCCGGCACCACCGAACAGACCGATTTTTCCGCCTTTTTGATATGGCTGCAAAAGGTCGATTGCTTTAATACCTGTTTCAAAAATCTCTACATTTGTATTTTGGTCAACGAGTTTTGGCGACGGTCTGTGAATAGGCAGATAACTATCTGTATTAACAGGCCCCATCTCATCTACAGGTTCGCCAAGAACATTTAAGATTCTTCCTAATGTAGCCTGTCCTACAGGAATTGAGATTGGTGCTTTTGTGTTAACAACTTTCATTCCTCTGCGCAAACCGTCTGTTGATGACATTGCAACGGAGCGGACTTTATTTTCGCCTAACAACTGTTGAACTTCCGCTACAGTTTTTTGTCCGTTTTCAGAGTAAATTTCTAAAGCATCATAAATCTCGGGTAAGTTTCCGTTACTAAACTCAACGTCTATAACAGGCCCGATAATCTGGGTGATTAATCCTTCATTTTCTGTTAATACCGTCATTTTATCCACCTTTATTATGTAAATATGTATCTATTATACCTTTTTAATCATCATTATACAAATAAAAATTTTTGTAATGATTCAAAGGGATGAATTTCATACCGCAAACCGGTATACCTGCAGCAGTTATATAAAAACCCCGAGATTGGCACACAACAAATACATGTTTAAGAATTTAATAATTTTAAAGTCATAACAACCGTTTCAAACTGTTGAAAAATATCCTTCATAAAATCAGGGTCGTTAAAGTTGTGACTAAAATCAAACCAGCCGTTTTCCGTATAAGTTGTTTCTGTATCAGGCGCGCTAATTGCAGCAAAAAGGCTGTTATTTAATATTGCAAATGAGATATTGCAATTATATTTTTTGATAACCGTACAAATTTTTTTGCATAAGTAATCTGTAGAAAAATTTTGCTGGTCCTGTTTGTTTGTAAATGTAATATGATAATTTGCATTAACGATATCGCAGTATGTTTCGCCTTTTCTTAAAACTTTTTTTTCAATTATATCTTCATAATTTTTTTTGCTGAAAATCAGTTTTATAGCGTCAGGATTGTCAGCATTCAAACCTTTCTTTCTAAAAAAGACTTTACCGAATGTTCTGTTGTGATACTGACCGGAAACCAAAACCCCGCTCCAGACTCTTGCATCTTTTTTGCCGTCATTTTTGTAAAGCTCTATAGATTTTGCATCAAAAGGCCGTCCTGCACTGTTGCCGGAAAAACAACCGTTATATTTTACATATGCAAAATCCGGAAAAAGCCGTAACTCTTTTAAAAAGCTGTATGTGTTATCAGATGATTTTCCCTCATAAGGAGAAAATCGTCCCAGTGCGTTACAGGTAATATTAAATGCTTCATGGGCAATTGCTTTTTTTCCTATGGAAAACGGCAATCTTTTAGCGGCCAGAGCTTGCAAGTCACCGGCAAGCCGTGATTGATAAAACTTTTCAAATTCTTCTGTATTATATGTGTATTTAAAATTACCCATTTAAGTTACCTGATTTTTATTTTGCAGCTTATACAAATCAAAAGTATTTTGCATCAAAGAACAAATTGTCATAGGTCCAACCCCGCCCGGTACAGGGGTAATAAAAGACGCTTTTTTTTCAACGTTATAAAAATCAACATCTCCGCATAGTTTGTTGTCTTCGGTTCTGTTCATTCCGACATCAATAACAACCACATCGTCTTTTACCATGTTTGCTTTTATCAAATTTCTTTGTCCGACAGCAGAAATTAAAATATCAGCTGTTTTAGTTATTTCTTCAAGATTTTTTGTCCTGCTGTGACAAATAGTAACAGTGGCATTTTCATTCAAAAGCATTTGTGCAAGCGGTCTGCCAACAATATTAGAACGTCCGATAACAACTGCATGTTTACCCTCTACAGGAATATTATAATACTCAAGCAGTCTTATTATACCTTTGGGAGTGCACGGATACACATAAGGCTTTGTCCCTGCTGCAATATGTCCTGTGTTGTAGGGGTGAAAACAATCAACATCTTTTAAAGGAGTGATTTTTTCAAGAATGATTTTGGTATCTATATGTTGAGGCAGAGGCAGCTGTACAAGTATAGCGTTAACCTTTTTATCGTTATTTAATTGTTCTATTTTTTCTAAAAGCTCTTCCTGTGAAACAGTTTCCGGCATTTCCACAACAATAGATTCAATCCCCAGCTCAAGAGCTTTTTTCTTTTTTAAATTGACATAAATTTTGCTTGCAGAATCATTCCCGACAATTATAACAGCCAGACAAGGTTTTTGGGCGAGAAATAAAATCTCGTCAGAAAGGTTTTCAAGTATTTTTTTTGAAACAAGTTTTCCGTCTATTATTTGTGCCATATTTATTACCGTTTTTTATCTCACCTGAGGAAGATTAAGCCTGAAAAAGAATCCTTTAATAGAATCTTCCACTATTTGTGAATTTTTATCAATAGAATGTTGAATTAAAGCTTTATCTTCAGGGATTATACCCAGTACTTCAAGGTTATATTTATCAAGATATTCGTGGACTTGGTCATGCTCGTTATTGTTAACATTGTTTAATACAAGTGCCATCTGCCCGCCAGCCGCGTACTTAGCTGAAAATTCTTCTATTCTTTGAGCAAGAAAAATAGATTCTTCTGTTGGTCGGGCTATAATCAAGGTTACATCCATGGGAATGTCCACAAGCTGATGAAGATATTTTAAATCAAACTCGCAATCAAAAACAACTATATCATACCGGTCGATAAGCTTTTTAACAGCATATGTAATTTGTCCTGTTATCGGACAGCGGCAATCTTTTGACGGGACAAGCCAAGACACAATCAGGTCAACATTTTCTTCAATTTCTACGACAATGTCTTCTAAAGCCCATTCAATATATTCCTGCTTTGTCATACGCGACGGTATGCCGGTTTTGTATTCGTGTTTTCCGCTTCTTATACCGTATATAGTGTTTCTGATATCTCTCCCGTAGCTGTGAGCAAGCTCTGTTGAAAGGTCATTATCAAAAAGCAGTATAGATTTATCAGGATAAGTTTCTTTTAACACCTTTACAAAATTTTTTGTAACAGTTGTTTTTCCGCTTCCGCTTTTTCCAGTGATGGCAATCGATAATGTCATTAATTCACCCCGTATTTTGTTTTTAAATCTGCTGACAGCTCGTTAACAAGCCTCATTGCTTTTTGTGCCAGATTCATAGGCAGAGAGCCCGCCCCGCAGGAGGGTGTAAAAAAGCTTTGTTGTATAACAAGTTCTCTGTCAATTTTTCCTTTAGACTTTTTAACAAGGTCATCAACTGCTTCTTCATACTTTTGTTCAAGCTGTTGAAGGTTTGTTTTTTCAAGGGCATCTTTATCAAGAGTGGGAACAATGCCCCAGGCAATATAACCTCCGTTTTTAAGAAAATCCGCCATTTCACAGGCGTAAGCGCCCAGACTTTTAGAATAAGCAAACGCATCAAAATTGATTATGTTTACTTTTGCATCTATCAATACTGACCAATCTGATTTTCCGCAGCAGTGCACAGCGCACAATCCGCCAAAATCTTTTATTACCCCGGCAATTTCTTTTAGTGCATCAACGACCTCTTCTTTTTTTACAGTAATAAACGCTGATGTACCAAATTGAGACATAACCGGTTCATCCATAAACATTACCACGACAGCATCAGGGTTTGCTTTTTTTACCTGCTGAATCTGCCATAGCGCTTTAAGTGTCAAACCTTTTATAATAACTTCTCTGTAGGTTTCGTCATAAAAAGCACAAAGATTATTTACGTCACAAAGGCTTGTCCCCCAGGTAAATGGGCCTATTATATGACATTTTGCAAAATCGTAATTTCCCTGTTTAAATTTTTCAAGATATAAAGGAATGGCAGAAGTATAGGGCTTTGTTATGGCGTATTTATCAAGGTTTGTAAAATCTTTTTCGTTAACAATAGACTCATAATCCATAAAAAACTCTTCAAGAGCTTCATAAAATTCGTCTGACTGAGAGTCGTAACAAAATTTCGCATTTTTTTCGTCATAAAAAATGCCGGGAATTCCCTGAATATACTGAACAGTCATTTCTTCATGCTTGTCTACCCCAGACAATTGCGGCCAGAAGGGAATTTCCTTAAATTCTTCAAAAATTAAATCTATGGCATCTTGAGGATTTTTATGCGGAAGACTGCCGACTGCTGTTGCTTTAAGTGTTAATTTTTTCAAAAAAATCACCCCAAACATCTGTTTTAAGCTGTATACAATTCTACTAAAAATATAAACACTGTGCAATTTCTTTAACATATTAATAAAACACAGTCAAAACAGAATGCAGGTAATCTTGCTTAAAAACTCACTCTCCAACTTGGGCAGAGGGCTGTGGTGAGGGGGCACAGGCACTGCGTGCCCGCCAAGAGCCGTAGAGTCGTAAGGTGGGCAAAGCGCAAGCGTGCCCACCGTTACAAAATGTTCTTACTTGCCGACCTTCCAGCGCAATCCGCCGGTGAGGGATATACCGTTGCGTCCGCCGTTGTGTATCATTGCCTGACAGTAGGCCAAAAATCTGTCTTTGAATCTCTTCTGAACACCTACACCATATTGCACATACGGTTTGATGGACATTTCGGGTAAACGTACGCCGTTGGCGGTTACACGTGAATCGTCTAAAAGGTTCCATACCATATTTACACCTATGTAAGGCTGCCAGCCGTTTTTGGTGTTTCCGATGAGTTTTATTCCCGGTGCAAGTTGTATTGCGTGCAGCGGGTCGGATTCAATGCGGACACCGGCTGCGTTGTTGTAGTCAAATGTGTTTACAAATGTGTAACTAATGAGCATGTTAGGCTGCAAGATGAGTCCGCCGTCAAAGAACTCAAAGTTGTAACCTGTTTTGTTACCGATACCGGCTAAAAGCATTGTGTAGTTTTCAGAACCATACATTGTGCTTGCGTCACCGGCAGAAGCACCTACAGAAAGTGTCGTTGCGTTAAAGAAGTTCCCTTTGTAGAAGGTTGCTGTTCCGCCGATTAAGCCGCCGTTCTGGTAAGCGTCAACGCCTGAATATCTCTGACTTGCACCTTTGTAGCCGATGTAGCCGGTTAATACTCGTTCAAAACCATGTGAAATTTCTTGTAACGGGCTGTCGTAACCTACTAAAGTACCGTAGTTGATGTTGCTTACTTTAGGGCCGTTCTTTAAAGGTACATTTTCAAAAGACGCATAGGGTTTTACCCAGAAACCGGCATCCTCTTCTTTTGTAAGAAGGGGGGAGAAGGTTCCCACGTCTGTTGCGTCTGCTGTCGGACTCATTGCGTATTTGCCCTGATTGA
>CALUQS010000014.1 GCA_944322975.1 Candidatus Gastranaerophilales bacterium | reverse complement strand
TTCGCTGCGACACCATTGTCAATTTTTATACAGCACGGAGAAACTTCGTTTCTCACTTAGCTTGCCTCTATTCAAAACGATACTCAATCGTTTTGAACAGAGTTCTTGCTCCCCCGAGGGGCGAGGGAGAATAATTAAGGTGAATTCTGTAGCCTCACCCCAAACCTCTGTCTTGAAATCGGACGTTTCGGGCTCCTGAACGTAGCCCTTCACGGTAAGCATGGTGCAACAAATGCACCAAATCGCTGCGCGGCTATTCCATCCAGCGGAAGTTTTTAACAAACTTGTTTTCGTTGATTTTTCCGTCAATCTTTGCCGTAAAAATTCTGTACTGTTCGTCATCAAGTTCCACCCCGGGGATTTTGTTTAAATCATTAATAAACCCTCGTTTTTCGTCACGGTTGAGTTTTATTCCGGGGATTGCGTTCAACAGTGAATTAAAAGACAAATTACCGATAGGCCCCAGTATGTTGCTTGCTCTTTTGGTTAATCTGCCAAAAACACGCATGTTTGCATAGTTTTGCAAAACATCAAATTCTCCGTTTATATAAAGATTGAGGTTTGAGCCTTTGGAATATATCTCAATATTCTGGGCAATTCCGTTTTTCAAATTGAAACTGCCTTTGATTGAGTCAAAATAACCTGTTTTGACAGGCGCAATAAGGTCAATAAAATTATTAAGATTGGCGCCTGTTATGCCGCTTTTTAAGATATTTCCGGCTTTCAGCAAATACTCTACGGAACCCAGTTTGGGCATTTTACCGTCAGCAACTTCAAAATACACATAGCCGAACATATTTTTCAAACGTTCTTCTACGCTTGAGCCGTGTGTTGTTATTGAGATATTTCCGTTTGAAGACCCGAAAATCTGGTCATTAAAACCGAACAAAGCCGAGGCTATCTTGTTGGAATCAACATTCAAACCGGAAACGTTTGCCTTTATTTTGCCGTTAGAAAAGTCGTACTCCGCACTGCCAATCATTTTGCCGGTTGTAACGTCAAAAGAGAGCTTGTCAATTTTCAGCATCATATTTTCATCTAACGTAAACTCTGAGGTGTAGTTATTGGCTTTTAAATCACTGATAACCACCTCATCAGCGTTCATTTTTCCGTTTTTAATCTGTATATCGGAAATTGTAAAAGATGGCAAAATTGCACTTATATTAGCGGCTCCGCTGCCGGAATCAACAAGTCTGACAGCAGTATCGGGTGTCGGAATTTTTGTCAGGGAATCTATAAACGTATCAATGTTAATATGTTTTGATTTTAATTCAAACAGGTCGATTACATACGGACGGGCAAGTTTGTTTGCTCCGATTATATCCAGTATAAAGTCAGACCCGAGCGTTTCGCCTTTGATTTCCGCATACAGTGATTTGCCCTCGAATTTTGCGCTTATTGATTTTAAAACCGTGTCATACAAAGGCATTTCAAGGTTAGACATGCTAATCTGCCCGATTATTGACGGGCTTGACAGATTGCCGTTGATATTGAGTTTACAGTTAAACGTTCCGTTTTTAAGAACCGATTTTTTAAACAGAAGGTTAAACAGTTTTACATTGGCACTGTTCAGGGTTTTAACGCTCAAATTTTCTGCGGAAAAACCGCCATGGACACGGCTGATTATGCCCTGCGCTTTGAAAATATCTTTAGGGTATATCCTGTTATTTTGCGAGGTCATGTACCTTTTGTAAATAAAATTGTTGATATCAAAGATATAGCCGTCTTTTATTGTAACGTCAGTATCTATTTCGCGCTGTTCCTGCTCATCGCCGAGACTTGCGCCCATATAATAGATATCAGCACCCGGGGCAAATTTTATTTTAGGTTTCAGCCTGAGGTTGTTCACATTGCCGCTGATATCGGTGGTTATTGTAATATCTCCTTTGGGTTTGACAGGATAGGTGAGCTGGGTGTTTATATATTTATTAACAAAGTTTTCTGTCAGTTTGGTTGTAAAATATCCGCCGATTTTCATAGTTTTATCAAGGTCGCGTACGGACATATTTAAAAACACCGGTGTATCGTCAATGCGGGCAATGATAGAGTGGAGTATGATTTTTGTGCCTTCCAGCAATATCTCGCCGCGGTCAATAAAGACAGGTGTTTTAAAATAGCTGTGATTAAACGTCATGTTTTGCAAATTAACTTTGCCTTTTATATTGTTGTCGTAACACTCAATATGCGCGTCTGCTCTGCCTTTGTAGTTGTCATACGCGTTTAACAGGCTTTTTAGATAAGGCGGTAACAGCGATAAATTTTTTATGGAGTTAAACGCTGCAATATTGAAATTATTAAGGTTTAATTTTCCGTTAATTTTATAATCTTTTGTAAAAAATCCGTCCACATGCCCGTCAGCGTATATTATTGAGTCATAAAGAAAGGCATTAAAATCTTTTATGGTTAAATTTCCGTTATGCACTTTATAACTTCCGGAATTTATAACAAAATCCCTGTTTTTAGGTGTATTTTTATAAGGCGAAAAAGCGCCTTTTGCATTGAAGGCGTTAAAATCAATTTGAGAAGAGGTGCTTTGATAATCCGCATCAAGGCTTATCAAAGAATGAGTATCGGGAAGCTGCGGCAGCATACCTTTTTTTACAAGAGAATCAACTAATTCATCGGTCTTTAAAGCCGGAGCTTTTATTGTTAAAGATGTTTTTCCGTCAACACGCCCGCCGTTTATTTTTAAACCGGCACTTCCTACAAGCCCGTTTACATCGATAAACCAGTCGTTACTGCGGAAATCAATTTTGCCTTTTAATTTATGCGCGGCAACAGGAATCTGCTTAAGCTCTCCCGTTGAATCAGACAGAATTACGCTGCCTGAAATATCAAGTGTATTCTTTTTCAAAACCTCGCCAAAATCCTTTACAACCCCCTTTATTTTTATAGCGGTTTTAACTTTTCCGCTTGCTTTGTCTACAGGGTCTGCCATATGTTTTTTGCCGGCAAGAATTGAACTGTTTCTGAGTATATTCAAAAGCTCTGACAGGTCTATGGAATCGGAAGTTACATCAAAATCAATGTTCCCGTTAAGATTAGCCTTGCCGTCGACTTTTACGGGGTGATTTTTTACAAAAGCCTTTTGAGTGTAAAAATGCATATCCTTGCCGTTGAACTCAAGCGCGCCCTGAGCGTTTTGCAAAGTTGTATCAAGCCCCTGCAAGGTTGCATAGGTGTTTCTGAAATTAAATTTTCCGTACGCGTAACCATCCAGAACAGTCCCTTTTGTATGGAGTTGTATATTACCTTTGCCCTGAATCTTCATATACGGAACAGGCCCTATGTCAAACCCCACAACATCGTGTATAGGCACAAGCATGTATTCTGCCGTGCCGAGGTCAACGTTTTTAGAAGAAACTACATCAAATTCTCCGGGGGCATAAAACGCCATAACAGCGGTGCCTTCAATATCAACGTATTCGCCGTGTCCGGCAAAGACCCTCGTTTTTATGTACATTTTATCCCCGAGCAGTTTTGTATAAATCTTGCAGTGCTCAACTACGGGGTTGTTTTTTACTATATAAACATCGCTCAGGTTAAGTTCGCCGAATAACAGCGGTTTTGTCACACTGCCCTTAACGTCCAGCGTGCCTGTGACCTTGCCCCAGACTCCGTATTTTTTGAATTTTCTCACAACACGTGTGGTATCGCCTTTTAGCGTCGGCAAAAGCCTGTACATAGAATGGATATCAGAGTTTTTTATATCTGTCTGCAGGTCAAGCTGAGGATTTTTTGACATATAATCTTTTAACTTGCCCGAGACATTTATATTCCAGTCATCAGCGTTGAGGTTTGCATTTTTTAACACAAGATTTTCCGGCTCAAACCCCAGCTTTGCCCGCAGATTCAAATTCGAATCCGAATGTATGGAATCGAGCGGGTTTTGCATTTGTATATCGGGTTTTTGCACAGTTGCCCGTACTTCATACACATCAGAGCCGCCGTTTATCTCAAAATCAATAAGCCCTGCGGCCGATTTGACTTTTTGATTGAATAAATACGAAATATAAGCCGGATAATACGCCAGATTAAGCCCGTTTATTCTTGCAAAAACTTTTGCACTGCCGTTATTCAACGACTTTTTTAACGGAAGTGCCGAAGAAATATCAGCCTCTATAGTGGTTTGTTTTTTGTCATTGACAAAAATACCCGCAACTAAGAGCATTTTAAAATTTTTATGTTTTTTATACAAAAAATCTGCTGATTTAATCTTAAGATTGGTTTTTTGTTTTATTAATAAATCGTCAAAAATTATATCCGCGTCTGTTACGGACAAAGAATCAATATCAGGATGAAAATCCTCATGAGGATTAAACGAAAGGTTAAGCGCATAATCACCGAGATATATTTTTTTATCATTTTTTCTGGAGAAATTAAACGAAAAATCCGATGCCTCAATCGATTTAACAGATAAATTTTTAAACAAAAGCGGCAGAATCCGCACGGACACATCAAAATCTTTTGTTTTTAAAACGGGTTTGTTATCAGCAGCGGTTATTTGAAGGTTTGCACTCAAAAATTTTGCGGAAAAATCAGGGTAGGTTATGATTTTAGCCTCGTCAAAAGACAGCTTAAGCCCTGTTTTTTGTTTGAGTATCTCTGCTGCATCGCCGTTTGAAAGCCGGTGATTTATTATTGCAGGTATCGCCAGTATAAACACGAATTCTGCGACCAGTACAAGTGCAAGCACTGATAACAAAATTCTTTTTAGTATTATATTCATAAAGTATTATATTTCTCTGATAATTAATAATTATATATCAATATAAAATTTTTTCACTTGTCTTTACAAATGATTATTGTTAAAATTGTTAATTAAGAAGGTTTAAAACGCCGTTAGGCACAAATGTCCGGGGAAATCATAAAGACAACTAACGATTATGAACAAAGCCGGCACAGGATATATAAATACCAAACTGGGCTTGAACTGAGCCCGCAGGGGTGAAGCAAAGGGAGAAGTGAATATTATGAAAAAGATTAAAACTATATTTGTTGCAGCAGCCGCATTGTTAACTTTTGCGTCTGTTAATTCGTCTGCACAGGCACAGACAATCGGTTATGTAAATTACAAAGAGGTTGAAACCAACTATGAATTTGCAAAATCAGCTTACAAAGAAATTGATACAAAATATCTTGAGCTGCAGCAGTTTTTAATGGACAAAGAAAAACAGTACAAAAACATAGATTCACCCATAAACAAAAAGAATTTTGAAGAACAGGTGCAAAAAGATTTTAAAGCAAAGAGCGAAGAGTTTGACAAACTTAAACTAAAAAGAGCGCAGGAGGTTGAAAACAACATTCTTGAAGCTACAAAAGTTGTTGCAGCTGATAAAAAGATTGATGTTGTACTTGATTACAGGGTTATTTTTACAGGCGGTACAGACCTGTCAAAAGATGTTATCAACTACCTGAATTCCGGCAAGTTTAAACCGATTAATAAAAAATAAATTTAAAATGCCGCGGTGAGGCTACAGGATTCATCTTAATTATTCTCTCTCTCCCGCTGGGAGCGAATTTCCGGACGGGTGCAACCCGGGGAGCGAGACACGAAGTGAGCAGAAGTGAAACGTCAGCGAACGACAGTGTCGAGCGTGAAGGAAATTCAAGACAGAGGGCCGGGGTGAGGGTTCCGGATAAAACAACAACCTGTTAAACTGTCATTCTGAAGCATCTGACGGTGGATTCATTCACCAAACGTGTGTGTTCAGAATCTGACCAACGTTTTTTGTTATCATTTATCACCGGTAAGATCCTGAGCTCGCTGCGCTCCTCAGGATGACAGCCATTTTAATGTATAAATATTCTCCATCCGAGAGTCGGGGCAGCAGGTAGCTTAAATATCCCCCCTCTCCTTGGGGAGAGGGCCGGGGTGAGGGGGCATAGGCCAACAATCAGCAGGGTGCAATTTATTGCACCAAATAAATCTCTCTATGAAATTTATTTTTTATTTTTTACGGGCTCAGCAGTCTTGCTTATCATAAACACTATAATCTCACCCGGCATTAAATCCGCTTTTACCTTGTTTTTTTCAACGGAAGGCGTTGATGTAAACACAATAGGCAGAATCATATCATTCTCTTTTAATCCTTTAATACTCAAAGAGGCGGCCTGACTGTATGACAAGTCTTTGTTAAGTATTACAAGAACCGAAGAATAATTGTGAGTAACAATATAAGCAAAAACATTTTTGTTATTTGTATTCAGAAAAGTATATTCCCCTTTGTTGAGTATGTCGGCCGCTTTAGTTTTAAACTGGTTTGCAACAACAAAATCAAAAATCAATTTGTTGTGCAAAGCCCCGGGTTTTCTTGACCAATTGAAGATATCAAACTTTCCTTTGTGGACAAAATAAACATCATCATCCGTGAAGGAATCCTTTGCTTTTTTGTTTGCATATCTGTAATTATATGTATCGCCCGTAGGGAAACCGTCTACAAAATATGAATTAACCGGCAAAGTAGCCTGCATCCAGATTATTTCCTGAGCAAGAGGCAAACCGCCCGTAAGGACGGGAGAGGTTTCATCATGGGTGGCAAAACTTCCGATAACGGCTTTAGGTGTTTTTTTATCCCGATAGCTTGTTAAGGTATCTTTAATTAACGAAAAATTCTTTTCGAATTCTTCCTGTGTTTTCCAGTTTTTAAAGTTGAAATAGCTGCCGTACCAGCCGTCAAAACCGGCGTCTAAAAGTTCATGATACGGGGTGAAAGGAGCATTGGGAGCAAGAGGCTCGTTCCAGCACTCCGAGGCTTCAGCCAGAAAAAGGAATTCAGGGTCTTTAGATTTTGCATAAGCAATTAAACTCTTCCAGAACTCTGCCGGCTTTGATGTTGCAACATCGGCTCTTATTCCGTCTGCGCCCAGTTTTTGAACCATATCCACATAAGCTTTGTATTTGGAATACAACTCTTCATTTATTGTTCCGTCAGGGTTTGCTGCTTTAAATACTCTTACGTCTGTCCAGTCAAACGGAGTCACGGGTTTTGCGTCAGTTCCCGTTATAAAAAGCTCGGGGTTTGACATGTACAAGTCATATGACCCGCAGGAGGGTAAATCAAAAATTACTCTTATATTTCTTTTGTGGCACTCCGCTACAAAGTTTTTTGCCTCTTCTTCAACAGTAAGAGGGTTTGTCTTGTCATCGAGCATAGGGTCAAGCTTTGTAAAATCAGATATCGCATATAAAGACCCTGCTGTTCCGAGAGCTTTAATCTTGCCTGTAGGGGTGACCGGCAAAAGGTGTATTGTATTTATACCGTAAGATTGAATCTCATCGAGCCTTTTTACTGCGTTTACAAAATTACCGGCAACATCGCCCTTTTCGGTTTCGATTATTTCGTCGCCGTTTTTGTCATCAGCGTTAAAAGAGCGTATATTTATTGCCAGAATTATCGCTTTGTTATTTAAAAAAAGTGTTTTTAAATCGTTAAACCAGATATTATTGCTGCCGGCCGACGCCATTGACGGCAGGGAAGTAAAAATACCTGCTGCAAGTATTAACAAAGACAACAGTTTAACAAATTTTTTCTTCATATTAAAACCCCTCAATCTAATTACTTTTTATATACGGATTATACAAAACTCATAATATGATTGCAACTCGACAACGGATGAGTTATACTTAATAAGTATAATTATTTATGGAGGCAATACATGCGCATTCATGTAAACGGAAAAAACATTGAAATTACTGATGCTATCAAAGCATACGCAAAAGAAAAAATCGGTAAAGTTGCTGCACACTATGACCAGATTGACGCTATAGACATTATGCTTACGGTTATCAAAAACCCCAGCGTTGCTGAAAAACATACTGCAGAAGTTACCTGCAAACTTACAACAGGTTCTGTTCACGTTGCGGAAACAGCAGAATCAATGTATGCAAGTATAGACCTTGTTGCTGACAAGCTGGCAAGACAGGTTAAAAAGTTTAAAGATAAAAATCTCGGCAAATCAAAATCCGATTCCATAAGAACAGGCGCTGTTCTGGAAGAAGAAGTTGAAGAAACTGTTGAAGAATAAAATACAAAAATATTACAGATAAAAAGCCCGTACAACTAAAAAGTGCGGGCTTTTTGTTATTGGATTTTTGGGTTATTTTAACTTAGTCCCACGATTCTATCTTCCAGCCGTTATCCATAACCTCTTTGGCTTTTCCGACAGGTACAAATCTCCAGCCTGCTGCATATGTACCGTCTTCTGTGACAGAACCTGTGTCAGATGGTATTGGATTAGGATTACCCGGTGTAGGGTTATTCGGTGTAGGGTTATTCGGTGTGGGGTTATTCGGTGTAGGGTTATTCGGATCAGGATTACCCGGTGTAGGATTATTCGGATCAGGGTTACCAGGTGTAATTTCCGGTGGAGTCGGATTACCCGGATTCGGGTTAGCAGGATTCCCGCCTCCTCCTCCGCCGCCTCCGCCGCCGCCGTTTCCGTCACCATCATCGTCATCTTCAGGGAACGGATCTTCCGGATTATCAGGGGTAGGATCCGGGTCTCTTGGATATGTAGTAGTGTTTCCATTGCCTGTACCATTGTAATCAGGGTCTCCACCGCCGCCGCCTACGATAGGATGATCACTACAATTACCATCACGGCAAGACTGTGGATCTCGCATATCCAAATCCGCATATGCTGCATAAGCAGCAGGAATTAAGGCATTATGAATTTTGTTAAAGAAACCATTAACAACCGGTGTCAGCATAGCGATTGTTCCTGTTGTTTCATCCTTTGCATCAGGTGATTGATAATCGCCTTTTACTCTTCTCAATTCATACAAGAAAATATCAGCGCCTTCGACATTAGGAAGGTTCGGGCCGTTAACATCTATAAGATAATACATACCGCTGTTGCCGATTGAAGAACCGTCAGCAAGCAAAACAGCGCTTGACGGAGTAACAGGCAGCCCCTGTGAAGAAGCAAAACAGCCGTCTCTTTTGCCTTCGGCAGATTCATACATGTTTGAGCCGCCGCATTGCAAAACAGCGTTAAAAGTAGGCACCATTTTTTCCTGGAAAAAGGCACTGCCGCCCATTTCTTCTATGTCGACATCAAAATCATCCGCCAATACGTAATCAAGCGAATTGTTCAAGGTCATGTAATCTTTTTTCAACTGTGCCGCAAATGCATGCAAAGAGGAGTATTTTCTCAAACCCGGGAGCACAAGCATTGCAATAATACCTATTATTGTCAATGTAATAAGCGCTTCTGCAAGAGAAAAACCTCTTTTTTTAGTGCTTGTTTTTTTCATAAAAAGTCCTCATACTTGTTTTATTTACACTTATATAAATTAATTTATACATTATTTTTTAATAAATAACACATCTATATAGTTGAAAATAAATTTTAGCATAAAAAATAGGCAATTAACGCCTATTTTTTATTTTGTTTGGTAATTCCATCGCTCCGACCCTCTGTCTTGAAATCGGACGTTTCGGGCTCCTGAACGTAGCCCTTCACTGTGGCACTGGGTTCAATTTCTATACGGCACGCAAAAGCTACGCTTTTGACTTAGCCTGCCTCTATTCAAAACGATACTCAATCGTTTTGAACAGAGTTCTTGCTCACCGGGTTTCACCCGTCCGTTCACTATTTACAGTTTCAAGAAAACTAGAAAGATTAATATTATTTCGTGAAGCCATTTTGCACGTTTCGCTATAGCTCAACGGCAAAAGAAGGCAAATTCGCTCCCCGAAGGTGGATAGGGGGGATTTTCTGTTATCGGATTACATAAAATATACACGGATTACTAATGAAATATTACCCTGTTTTCTAATTGTTCAAATTGCATATTTTCTATTAAATATAATCAATAAATCTTTTTCATACTTCCAACTATTCTTAATTCCAGACATCGGGTTTCTGTTTTCGGGAACCCGTTTTTTTATAATCTGTTACCGGTTAGATATGCAGCCTGTGCACTGTAGTTTATCCGATTTGTATTTGTTTGTGATATTTAGGGTCTTTCATTAAAAGTTCGTAATTAAATTTTAAATTTTCTATTAAGGTTTCAAAATATTTTTGAGTATCAGGAGAATTGTCTTTATACATTTTTGCCAATTCGTTAAACTCTTTTCCAAAATTTCTTTCAATAAAATCAAGACCTGTTTTATAATGCACATTTAACAGGGTTTCAACATTTTTAGCACTGCTTTTACTTATTTCTGCACCCTTGGCAAAATTTATCACATGATCATTAAGAGTTGATTCAGGTATAAAGTCACCTTTCTTATTTTTAAAATCAAAAACAATTTCAAGTTTGCTGTTAATCAATTTTTCATATTCTTTTAACAAAGATTCAACGCTTTTTTGTTCGCTTAATTGCCTTAAAGCGTTTATCTGTATGGTGCATCTGATTTTGTTTAATAATTTGCCAAAAGCAGAGACATCCGATTTAACAGAATTATAATCAACACCGAACTTTTCAAATAACGGTTGTATAAAACCTGTGTAAAAGCCGCCGGCATTGTTGTTGGCATCATTTTCTACTTTATTAATTGCACCGTTAAACCAACCTCTTTTAGCGCCTATTATGCCTGCCGCAATAGTAGTAGCAAGAATAGTTGCCCCAATCATGTAATCACGGGTTTTAAATTTTTTAGTCTCACGGTTTTTTTCAGTTTCCGGCGCCGTTTTATTTTCTTCTGAGGAGTTAAGTATTTGTAGTTTTTTAGGGGTGTAAGCCTGATTGATTGTCAAATTTGATGACATAAAACTTTCCTTCTTGTTTCACACAATAGTATATCTATAAAACCGGAACACAAAAAAATTGCTATAAGGCAGGAAACGCCGTTTACAAATATTAATAATGCAAGTCCCCTGTGGGAAACAACAGAGGACTTTTTTTGTCATATTTAACTTATTTTATATTTTTCAAACAGTTTTGCGGTGCTACTATTGTGAACACATATGGCTGTTCAAAATATTTGTTTGCAACACTTATTATATCTGTTGCGGTTATGCTTTTTACAAGTTCCTGGAACTTATTCATATACTCATAACCTCTGCCCGAAAGTTCAAACCAGCCTAGAGTTGAGGCTTTTTCCATGTTAGTTTCCTGAGAGAGTATAAAATTGCCCAGTATTTTATCTTTTGCCTCCTGCAATTCTTTATCGGAGACAAATTCCTTTTTAAGCAGATTAATCTGTTTTAAAAGTTCGTTTTTAGAATGCTGTGCGGTTGCGGGGTTTGTACCTATGTAAAGAGCAAATATGCCTTTATTTACATTTGCGGCAAAGCTTGAACCTACCTGATAAGCAAGCCCCTGTTCATCTCTAAGCCTGTTGAACAGTCTGGAACTCATGCCTCCGCCTAAGATTGAATCAATCAACTGCAGGGTTACAATGTCTTTTTGATTTTGTACTCCGTCTGTAAGCCAGCCCATTACTATCCACGCAACCTCAACATCTTTTGCTTTTTTTATGGTTTTATTTGCGCTGACAGGTTTAAACAGGTTTTGGCAGGTAGTGTAGTCAAATTTTTTGGCGTTTGTTTGTTTATCCAGACAAAAGATTTCTGTAATACCGTTAATTATGTCGTTGTCATTAACGTTTCCGTTGACTGATATTACAAGGTTTTCAGGATAAAAAAGTCCCGTGTAATAATCAACAACATCACTCTGGTTTATTGAAGGGATTGTCTTTTCAAGGACTTTGCCAGTTACGCCGTACGGGGTTCCCTGCCATATTGCGGTTTTGAATTCTTCGAGCGCTACATTTACCGGCAAATCTCTGTTTCTTTGTATTGCCTGTAGTTTTTCTTTTTTTATTTTTTCAAGCTCTTGCTCATCAAGCGAGGCATTGTTAACTATTTCGTTTAAGAGGTCAAAAGTAAGTGCTAAATCGTTTTTGGTTGTTTTTACGGCTATTGAAAACATATCAGAACTGTTTGAAGGTTCGATTATTATTCCGTTTTGTTCCATTGTCTGTGACAAATCCAGTGCGGAATATTTTTTTGTACCCTTAAGCATAAGCGATGATGTTATAGTGCCGAGCCCCGGTTTTTTTTCTGTATAATTTCCTCCTTTAGAGTATATTGTCATTGCAACAATATCGTTTAAGCGGTTGTGATTGATGATAAGACTTATGTTACAGGGCAGTTTGTATTGAGAAATTGTTTTATCTTTTTTTACAAGCACAGGTTTGTTGGGATGAGTGTGCTTTTTGACATGGCTTATATTTTTGGTGTTTTGCTGGCAGGTTTCATCCGGCAGCATTATAGAAACAGCAGCCTGTTGAGGGTTAAGGTATTTTTTTGCGACTTTTATTATATCGTTTTTGGTAACTTTTTTTATATTATCAATATATTCGTCATAGTATTCTGAATCGCCGTACACAAGTGTGGTATAGCCGAGTTCGTTTGCTATATTTGAGGTGGATTCGCGTGAATAGAAGGTGTCTCTTTCTATTATGCTTTTGGCTTTTTGTATATCTTTTTCATCAAAGTTGCCGTTTCTTATTTTTTCTATTTCATCAAAGACTGCTTTTTTAACTTTTTCTTTGTTTATGGGGATAAAGTTTGCACTGATGTATAAAATGCTGTCATCTTTCATTGAGGCATGACCTGCACCGATACTGTATGCAAGCTGTTGTTGTTCTTTGACTGACTGGTATAATTTTGAAGAGCGTCCGTCGCCGAGTATTGTTGCCAGAACATCAAGGGCGTAACTTTCTGAGCGGTCTTCTTGCGGAACACCTCTGAAACCTATCATCATATAACCTGTTTTTACTTTATCAAAAGCTGTTACTTCTTTTGATTTTTCAAGATATTTGTCAGGTTTGTACTGAGGAAGTTTTGTTTTTTTCGTTTCTTTTTTATTAAAGTTGTTTTTGATTCTTTTTAACGCTTCCTGTGTATTAACATCACCGACAACGACTGTTATCATATTCGAAGGGTTATACCAGGTATTGTAAAAATAAAGGATTTCTTCTCGCGGGATATTTTCAATAATTTCTTTTTTGCCTATAACCTGTCTTTTGTAAGGATGGTTTTGATAAAGCGATTTTATCATGTTTTCGTAAAGTTTATTTTCAGGGTTATCGTTGGTTTTAGAAATCTCTTCTATAACGACTTTTCTTTCTTTTTCAAGTTCCTTTGCCGGAATAAGCGGATTTAAGAGCATATCGGCATGTAAATCCATTGCAAGGTTAAAGTATTTAGACGGAATTGTTATGTAATAGTGGGTAAAATCTTTGCTTGTTGCGGCATTTGTCATTGCTCCTTTTGATTCAAGGATTTTGTCAAACTCGCCTGTAGGATGTTTTTTTGTTCCTTTAAAAAACAGGTGTTCCAAAAAATGAGCGACACCGTTGTTTGTATCGTTTTCGTTAATTGAGCCTGTTTTTATCCACGTATCGATTGTTACAATCGGATTGTCGTGGACTTCTTTTATAATAACGGTTTGTCCGTTATCGAGTTTAAAAGTTGAATAGTCCTGTGCAAAAACGCACTGTGCAGCGATGACAAAGAAGACAAAAATTAAAATTGCAAATTGTTTAATATTTTTCATGATTTATCCTTTTGGGTTTTGTTCATTGTAATTTATTATTTGATAACAGATTATACTATATATTTTATTTTAAACACATAGTCTTAATATGCTGTTATATAGATTACATTTTTATAGCCGTGCCGGTCAATGGTTTAAATGTCGAATTTGTTTAACATGCAGTTATGTTTAATCAATTTTTTGAAAAAGACTCAGGAACAGATAACAAAAACAATTTGTCTTATAACGACTGTGCCATAGACGGATTTTGCAGTGTTGACCCGATTGTATATTCGCTTATGGAGGTATTGCTTTATGAACTTAAGCAAATCACATACTATTACATAAAAATGCAGGAACTTGGTTATGAAAACCGGAACATAAAAAATCAGATTATAAACTATTTGTCGGTTGTGATAATCGGTTATGAATTTAACCGTATAGAATTTGAAGAGTTGATATACAAAATTCATACGGAAAAGGAATCGGTTAAACAAGCGTATATTGCTGTTTGTGATAAGGAAAACATAGACTGCCAGATTTTAAAATCAAATTTGAATTTTAAAAAATTCAACCTCTCCTCAATAGTCAATCAGGGAGAACAACAGGCAATTTTAAGAAATAAAATATTAAACTCCGATGTAAAAAATCTTTATGAAATTATTTTGAACCTGATTAAAAGCGCAAGCATACGGCTTATTGAGATGAAATCATACACAGATGACTATCTGCCGGAAGAAGATGCTATTTTAAAACTTTTTAACAGCCTGAATTTTTCAACTATTCAAGAGTCAAAACTTCTGAAAAAAATAAATGATTTTGCCGGAATAAATTTTCAAATACATCAAAAAATACACAAGTTTAAAGAAGAGTACTACGGCAAAATTTCTTTAAACGATGTAAATATAGGTGTGGACAAGGGTAAATCTGTGCTCGTTTCCGGACAGAATTTAAAAGATTTGAAAGACCTGCTTGAGTCATTAAAAAATACAGATATAAATGTTTATACACACAACGGGCTTATTGTTGCGCATGCATATCCTGAGTTTGAAAAATATCCTAACTTAAAAGGACATTATCAAATGTCTCTTGATAATGTACATTACGATTTTTCGGCCTTTAAAGGAGCGGTGCTTGTTATCAGAGATTTTCAATACCTTTTAGACAAACTTTACAGAGGCAGAATCTTCACAACAAACATAATTGGCGGCAAAGGTATGACCCGTATTGAAAACAATGACTTTTCAAAACTGATTAAAGCCGCACAAGATACAGAAGGTTATAAAAAAGACAATAAAATTACAACTGTTAAAGTCGGGTATGACGAAAAAGTTGTTATGCAAAAAGTGGACGCTGTTATAGAAAAAATTGAATCGAAAAAAATAAAACATTTGATAGTTATAGGGCTGCTCAACCATGCGGCTTTACACAGCGAATATTTTAATAAAATGGAATCAATAATCAGCGACGATTATTTTGTTATCAGCACGTCAATGTCGTCTAAAAAAGACAATATTTTATATTTTGATTCTTTTTTTAATTCTTCTTTAATTTATAAAATACTATCGCACATTAAAAGTCGTGTGGACTTTAACAAATTTCCAGTGAGTGTTTTTATTACAACCTGTAATCTTCATACCATATCACACCTGTTTAATCTTCGTTATCTGGGGGTAAAAAACATTTATCTTCCTGTTTGCACATCTAATATGCTTACTCCTAATATGCTTGAGTTTTTAAAGTCTAAATTTAACGTCAGACAGGTTTCATCTGATGTTCAAAAAGATTTAAAAAATCTGTAATCAGGTTTATACACAGGCTAAATAACAAATAAAGCGATGTTTTTCTAACACCGCTTTATTTAATTATTTATTGTATTTGTTTTATTTTTTCTGTTTAGAGGATTGTTTTTCCTGTGTATTAGAATTAGAGGTGTTATTCTCTTCTTCTGCCTCATTTTCTTGAATTTTTTCATCAGAGGATTCGTTTTTTATATTTTCGCTATCGTCAGATGAATCATTGTTTGCTTCATCATCTTCTGCCTGGTCTTTATCTTCGTTTTCTTCTTTGTTATCGTCCGTATCATTAGATAGTTGGGCGATTTCGGCTTCGATAGCTGCTTTTATATTTTCTTTTTTAGCTTCTTCTTCAGCTTTTTCCAGCTCATCAATCTCTTCCGGAGTTCTTGCCCTTATAACAGGAATATTCAGCATAAGTGCAATTTCATCACCTTCGGATTCAAGGTTGAGATTCAAGGAATCTTTGTCTATTTCAATGTATTTTGAAATAACCGCAATAAGCTGTTCTCTCATTTTTTGCATTGTAGCACCGTCAAGATTAGACCTGTCTTGCATAAGGACAAGTTTTAATCTGTTGGTGGCAGTTGTTTTTGATGAGTCACCGTCAGTTTTTTCATTCTGAAAGAAGCTGAGAACCCTGTTGTAAAAATTGCTGAAAATATTTTCGCTCATGTTTGCGCTCCTTTCTATGCTTTAATCCCTAATAAACTTTTAACTTTTACAAGAAAAGCATCAAAGCCTTTGGGTTCGTTAATATCAAGGAAGGGAACATCTTCGCCTTTAATACGTTTTGCAACATTTGTATAAGCTTTTCCGGCCGGCGAATTTTCATCATTAACAATAGGCTCGCCTCTGTTTGTTGAGGTAATAATACCGGTATCCTCCGGAATTATACCGATTAAATCGCAGGATAAAATTTCCACAACATCATCTACACTCATCATATCATTAGACTTAACAAGGTTGGGTCTTACTCTGTTTACGAGAAGTTTGTATGATTTTATTTCTTCTTTTGCTTCTAAAAGCCCGATTATTCTGTCTGCATCACGAACAGCCGACATCTCCGGAGTTGTGACAACAATTGCCTCGGACGCTCCGGAAATTGCTGTTTTAAATCCTTCTTCAATCCCTGCGGGACAATCTACAAGAACAAAATCAAAATCTTCTTGCAGCTGTTCACAAATTGATTTTAACTGGTCAGCATCAACAGCCGATTTATCTCTTGTCTGTGCAGCAGCAAGCAGGCATAGGTTCGGGTTCTTTTTATCTTTTACCAGAGCCTGTTTTAGTTTGCATCTTTCTTCCACAACATCTACAAGAGTATAGACGATGCGGTTTTCAAGCCCCAGTAACAAATCCAAATTTCTCAATCCTATATCGGTATCTATTAAAACAACACTTGAACCGCCTTTGGCAAGCGCCGTACCGATATTAGCAGATGTAGTCGTTTTGCCTACACCGCCTTTTCCGGAAGTAATTACAATTACTCTCCCTGTCATATAGTCTGCTCCTTATCTTGTTATGTGATTAATCAAATTATTTATCATTTGTTTTTAAAATAACTATGTTGCCGTTTACGTATCTGGCCTCTTCGGGTGTGAAAGTGTTAGATTTTTCAACATAGATATTTTTGATATGGTCGGGTCTTCTTGCATAAGACTCTGCAATCCTCAACTGAATTGCATTAAGGGTCAAAGCCCTGATTCTTGCTTTTGTGTTGCCGTTGCAGCCGGCATGTGCAATCCCCCCTAACACACCCCAGACAGTAATATCTCCGGCTGCGTGGATTTCGCATCCGGGGTGGCAGTCGCCTATGATAACAACGTTTCCGTTAGATTGTATAACCTGACCGGAACGCACTGTTTGTTTGTGATACTGGGTATTCATTTGCAAAATTGCATAATCTTCATCCGTCATAACTTCTTCAGGAATTTCGATATCGTCAACGCCTGATTCTTTAGTCAACGGCCAATTCTGCATTTGAGAAAGGTCTTTTTCTTCTGAAAGTATATTTTCCAGCTTTACTTCAGAATCAAAAATACTGTCTAATTCTGTTTGAATTTCTTTCTTTTCATCCTCTGATTCAGTATGAGAAGTCATTGAGGAATCAGTTTCTTCTTCCTTGTGTGTATCTTCCTTGTTTTCCGATGAAACCGTTTCAACAAAAGTTTCTTTTTCCTCAGGTTGTTCTATAGATTCATCATTATCTGTTGAGAGAGCGGGGTCACTTTCTGAAATGGACGGTTCATCCATTTTAACGTCTTTTTTGTAATCTTCAAGAGGAATATACTGTTCGGAAGGTTCGTCTTTAGGCGATTCCGGCTCAAGAGAGCTTAATTCCGACTGGAGCTCTTCTTCCACATCTTTAGTATTTATACCCAGTGTCGCTGCTGCGAGTTCTGTTTGTTCACACTCACACTCAATAAGAGACAGTGTAGAATTTATACTGCTTATAAGTGATTTAATACTCAAAATTTGAGATTGGTTAAGCGCAATGTTGCCGAGCTTAAGCCAGATTTTTCTGTTAGCAGCCTCCGGATTTTCCAACACGTTACTAATCTCAAATACAACATCAGCAGGGGTTTTTGCCTGCGATAAATCAACAATAAATCTTTTATTCAATTCCATAATCTTTAACACCCGTAGTAAAAATATTTTTTAATAAAAGAATATATTAAATATTTACTAAATACAATTGAATTATAAGCTTTGTTGCAATTTCTTATAAAAAATTAAATATGCATTTTGGGGAAAATGTTGGGACAATATGTCCTTGTATAAGGCCCTTCTTTGAATTCCCTCAGGAGGTCAGAAATTCTGCTTAAATTTTTTCATAAGAAACCGTGAGAATATACTGTGTATCAGTAACATCAACTATAGCCCAGCGCAGCGGGATTATATCGAATTTAGAAAGTTCTTTTTCAATATAAGAACTCTCGAGATTTTCTGTTTTATTAATTTTAAATTCGTCTGTCAAAATCATGGTATTATTCTACAGTAACTGATTTTGCAAGGTTTCTTGGCTGATCAACATCTTTACCTAAAAATTCTGCAATGTAATATGCAAGAAGCTGCAAAGGTACAGAGGCTATTACAGGTGACAGGTACTCGTCAACTGACGGCACTTTAAGAATGTATTCAAAAACATCCTCAAGATGAGGGTCTTCTGCAGAGGTTAAGGCAATCATTCTTGCGTTTCTCGCTTTTGCTTCTTCTGCATTTGAAAGAACTTTTTCATAGACTATACTGCCGGGCATAAGTATTGCAAGCACCGGCATTGTTTCATCCAGCATGGCAATTGGTCCGTGTTTTAACTCACCGGCCGGATATCCCGTTGCATTAATATAGCTGATTTCTTTCAGTTTTAACGCCCCTTCCAGTGCTGTCGGGTAGTTTATTCCCCTTGCTATATAAATAAAGTTTTTATATGATGCGAATGCACGTGCACATTTAATTATACTTTCTTCATGAGACAGGATTGATTCTATCTTTTGCGGCAGCATCATCATTTCATGCTTAAGCTGTTGTATTTTTGCGCTGTCATAAGAGCCTTTAATCTCTGCAATATACATAGTAAACAAATATAAGGCTATCAACTGTGCGTTAAAGGATTTTGTTGCTGCAACACTGACCTCAATGCCTGCATTAACCGGTATCAGGCTGTCAGCTTCTCTTGCCATAATAGAGTCCGGTCTGTTTGTGATAATTAACACATGTGACCCTACAGCTTTTGCCTGTCTGATGGCTGTTATTGTATCTGAGGTCTCTCCGGATTGGGATATGCCAATTACCAGCGTATCAGCGTCAGTGACTGTTTTTCTGTAAATATATTCGCTTGAAGGTTCTACATCTACAGGAATATTTGTAAAGGCTTCTAAAATATATTTAGCGACCATTGCCGCATGCAAAGAAGTTCCGCAGGCAATGATTTCTATTCTTTTTAAATTTTTTATTTTTTCTTTTGTAAGTTTAACTTCATCAAGAACAATAGGTTTTGTTATATCAGGCAATTTCCCCGAAAGGACATTTCTTATAACATCAGGCTGTTCATGGATTTCTTTGAGCATAAAATGTTTGTAACCCATTTTGCTCATTGCAACAGGTTCCCATGGCAAAATTTCTTCTTTTTTAGTGACCTGTTTACCATCAATATCTGTAACCAGCACACTTGTAGGGGTTAGAACAGCAAACTGGTCATCATCAAGATAAATTACGCGTTTTGTATACTCAATGATAGCCGGAGAGTCAGACGCAAGGAAGTTTTCTCCCATGCCCATTGCAACAATCAGCGGTGCATTTTTTCTGGTTCCGACAATCATATTAGGGTCATCCTGATGCATTACACAAAGTGCATAAGCGCCTTTCAGTCTTCTTGCTGCAGCTCTCACAGACTTTGGCAAATCGTTTAATTTCCCGTATTCATGCGCAATTAAATGGGCAACGACTTCTGTGTCGGTTTCCGTTTTAAATACACAACCGTATTTTGTAAGTTCTTCTCTCAATTCTTTATAATTTTCGATAATACCGTTATGAACAAGTGCCAGTTTGCCGCAATTGCAAGAATGAGGATGGGCGTTTATTGTAGTAGGGGCACCGTGTGTAGCCCAGCGAATATGCCCTATGCCGGCTGTTGTATTAGTAATCTCGTTTCTGTGTAACTCAAGTAAATCCTTAAGGTTTTGAAGTTTTCCTTCTGCTTTATAAATTTTTATTTTCCCGTTACTGTTGACAGCAACTCCGGCAGAGTCATAGCCTCTGTATTCGAGCTTGCTCAAACCGTTTGTTAATATATCTATAACTGATTTAGAACCAACATATCCGACAATTCCGCACATATTATAAAATCCTCAATTATCTCTTTTAATTATACGATTCTATTTCAAAAAATCGTTTTTGAAAAGACTATCGAAATTAATATTTTATAAAGATTATATAAGTTTATTTTTTCGCAGGCAAACAAGTCACAAGTAATACTAAACAGCTAAATATCCGAACAACAAGGCCGCCATAACAAAGATACAGAATCTGCCACCAAAATTGATTAGCTTTTTTTATATATTAAAATTTTTGTATGAAGCAGATGAAAGTTTATAGACTGCGGGTTTTGCAGAATTAATCCGTTTCATGTTTTTTTGTTTGATTTTTTCTCTGATTCGTTGATTATTTTCAGAAACCCAAAAATCGTAGTCTCTGACATGTTTAAATAAACTTTTTAGCTTGTCGGCAATTGATTTATGAGAAATTACATAATGCGCTGAGCTTGCTTTTTGATAAACTGAAAAGTCTGATAATGTAACATTGCAGTTTTTTTCCGACATAAAAACTCCTATCTGATATTAAATTGTAAAAAAGAATATAAACACAAAAGTATTAAGTCTTTATAATATTATCTTATTTGAGCTAATAAACCATTACCTGACCGGGCTATTTAGTGTATATTTTACAATTTATCGAGCAAAATTTTTAACATTAAAATAAAAGGTGCGGTTGATTTAGCCGCACCTTTTTGTATTATTTTCACAGGATTGTTACTCATACAACGGTTTTAGTTTTTCTTCCTGCTGAGGAATTTTTCCTTCTTCAATAGGCAGATAAACTCTGTAATCAATTACAGGGAAACAGTTGTCTATAGATTCGATTTCCTGTAGTTTGTTGTCGTCAATATTGCCGGATTCAATCATATCGGCAATAGTTTCGAATCTTTCAACATGTTCTCTGAATCTGTCTGTTGCATAGTCTTTTGCCTGCCATGTTGTGATTAAGAACGGCCAGTCAGAACTTTGTAACAGCAGGTTTTCTCTTGCAAGCTGGTTTAAAGCACTGTGCAAAAGTTTGTCTTCCGGTACTTTTTCGTATTTAGAAACAATATCAATAATACGTTTTTCACAACCGTGAATAATAGGCCACATCCACTCAGTAAGGTGGTTTTGCCATACATAGAAGTGACCGCCCTGTCCCCAGGAAGATTCCGGAATCTGTATAGCCTCGGTCGGCGGATGAGCTTTTAGATATTCGCCGGCTGTCATTCTTTCTACCTGCGGAAGGTAGTTGTTGAATTTTCTGATAACCTGTTTAATAAATTCAACACCTTCAAACCACCAGTGGCCGAATAACTCGGTGTCGAATGATACCATGACAAGACCTTCTTTGTTGTGTGAAAGCTTGTAATCATTCAACAGGTGATAAATCAAGGTTGTATAGTGATCAGAGTTCAAGTTAACCTGCGACATTGCCAGTACAGGGTCATAAAGCATTTTATCACCGAGGTCAGTTGTCGAAGATGTGATTCTCCAATAGTGAGCACCGGACTTGTCGTCTTTTTTGTGGAACTCTCTGTAGCACCCGTCTCCGGGATATCCGTCGGCTGCCGACCAAACTTGAAAACCGGCACGGTCATTTCTGCCCATAACTGCAACCTGTGCGTCAGGCAGCCAGAATGCAGAGTATGTGTCATAGCCGGTAGGTTCTCTTTCCGGCAGCGGAATGTATTCGATATTTCCGTAAACACCGATTACACGTCTGTTTCCTATTGAGTTTCCTCCTTCTATTACGTGAGATTCAGTAAAGAAGTATTCAATATCATTATTCTGCAGGGTTACTTCTATAGCAGGACGCCATTTTTTCTGTCCGTCTTTGCCGGTATATTCATACCCCTGTCTGTATGCGCATTCCGGCAGCCAGCAGCCTTTTGCTTTTTTGCCGAAAAGTCTTTTTGTTGTGTCAGAGCCTACTTTAAACTGTGCATTGAGGTTTGTATCTGTAGCCAAAAGCGGTGAAAAACCGTGTGTAGCCCCGGAGGTTGTAATTTCAATACAGCCTAATTCCTGATATTTTTTGAAAGCGCTGATTAAATCTTTATGATATTTGTTTACAAAACTGTCTTTGATGTGGTTAAACCAGTCAAAGTAATATTTTGCAAGATATTTTAAGTGCTGTGAGTGTGCTACCTCAGGATCCGGATATCTTTCCAAATCTTTAGAAACAGCTTTGATACGTGTATCCAAATATTCGATAAAACCGTTTTGAAGGTGTTCATCGTTTAATTGTTCTGCTAAAATCGGTGTGATACCGACTGTTAATTTTGCTTTAATTCCTTCGTCTTCGTACAATTCTGAAATTGCATTGAGAAGGGGAACATAAGTTTCGGCCATACACTCATAAAGGTTTTCTTCCCCGAAAGGCCACATGCCGGCTTTTCTGTAATACGGAAGGTGGGAGTGCAACATGAACACGAATTGACCAACTGCCATAAATATCTCTCCTTTTTGTCTTTTTTGTTTCATGCGTAGTGACGCATTTTGTTTTGTTATATGAGTTATCGACTTCCCAAGAGTCTAATTAATATAGTTATATCACAATTATTTATAAAATATAACCCCATAGAGTTAATCCTGCAGGGTAATATTTACAAAAATAAATAACTTATGCGTTAAAACCCGCTTAACTTTGTACTTTAAAACGTCGAACAGTTATTAATAATTAAATTCTTTTATCATTTGTTCAATCCAGTTAAATACCCCCAAAAGTTCATACGGTTTGGGCAAGTACAAATCAGCGCCGGCGCTGAGTACCATTTTTTTGTCATGGATTATAGTAGAAAGTATTATTTTTTTATTTTTAAATTTTTTGTCTTTTTTTAATTTCCGGCACAATTCAAGCCCTTTTAAAGTCTCTGCATCGCCGGCATCAAGAACAATTAGCGCAGGGTCAAAAGTTTTTACAAGGTTTTGTGCAATACTGTAATCCTGTGCGGATGCAACCTCGTAGCCTTGCATTTGAGCCGTGGTTTTTAAAAGATAGTTCAATGCTTCATCCGGTTCTATGACAAGGATTTTGTTGTTATATTCCTTATTGAATACCGAGTTTTCGGCACTGAGCATTGTCCTTTCAACAAGATAAGCAGAACCGGCTGCAGATGAGGAATACCTTGCGAGTTTACAGGTAGCATAAAGTGCAGTTAGTGCAGAATTTACACTAATATACGTCTGGTGTTCGCCGGAGATTACACCTATGCTTGTCGATACAAGGTTGACCCTTTTGCCTGCATTGTCATCTCCGTAGAGTGTTATGTAACCGCATTTTGCGTCTTCTTCACTGTAGAATTTTTTAACAATAGATTCAAAAGCATATACCAGAAACGATGCTATATGCTCTGCTTTAAGCGGGTTTGTTAAAATCAAAAATTCCCCCTGGGACAATTCGCCAAAGAAGTCTTCCTCATCAAGTGCCGAGCTGATTATAGCGGTGTAGGTCTGAAGCATTTTGTCAGCGGCAAGCTCTCCGTATATTTCTTTGTATGGCTCAAACTCGTTTATTCTGACAAGCATAGCCGCCCATTTTTTATTTTCGATAAGGGTTCTTTTTAATGTTTTTAAAGAAAATTTGGTGTCAGGCAGCCGCGTAATATCATCGAGCATGGATTCAAAATGTCGACGAAGATGGGCGTTGATTCTGGCTTTAAATTCTTCGGATTCAATAGGTTCACTCAAAAAATCATCGGCTCCGCAATCAAGAACAGCAAGTTTATCTTTAAGGTCATCAGATTTTGAAATCGCAATAATACATGGACGGGAAGGGTACCCGAGCATTCTCAGTTTTTTTACATTATCTGATAAAGCTGTATCAAGACTGTCTGAGACAAGTATCATATCAGGTTCATAACCTGTTAAAATTTCGAGTCCTTCTTCAAAGTTGTCTGTTAAGATAACGCTCACACCGTTATTTTCAACAAGCTTTTTATATTTGGCCGGCAATTCTTTTCGTTTATCGATAATTAAAACAAGTTTGGATAACATCATCTGTCCTCCAGTTTTTTCTTACTCTGGCTTGTGTAAGAGGCAACAGGCAGCAAAATTTCAAATACAGAGCCGCTGTTTGGCAGTTCCGTAGAGCTTTCCACAAAAATTTGTCCGCCCATTTTTTCTATCAAATCTTTTACAATATAAAGTCCAAGCCCGCTGCCTTGAGTTTTGCGGGTGAGGTGATTTTCTATTCTTTTAAATTTTTCAAATATTCGTCCGAGATTTTCCGGTTCGATGCCTACTCCGTGGTCTTTGACCTTGATGCTGACAAAGTTTTCTTTCTTGGCGTTTGATATTTCAACGCTGACCAAGCCTTTTTCGTAAGAATATTTTGCCGCATTATCCATTAAGTTAATCATTATCTGTTGGAATTTGTTTTCATCGACAAGAATATTAGGCACATTATCCGAACATTTTAATTCAAACAATCGGGTGGGATACTGGCTTTTCAAGATATCCGTAACCTGTTCTATCTGTGATTTTGCGTTGACGGATTTGAAAACAAGGTTGCTGTGCTGAACTTGTATTTTAGAGATTGATAACAGGTTTTCAACAAGTTTTATCAGCCGGTTAGACTGTTCTTTTATTATAGTTAAGAATTTTTGTATCTGTGCTTTATCCAGCTTGTCAAAAGACATAAGCATTGTATCGGCAAAACCTCTTATACTGGTAAGCGGGGTTCTCAGTTCATGGCTGACTGTTGATATAAAGTCAGAATATATTTTTTCCATTTGTGTGTCAGTTACGCTCAGGTAGTAGTATGAGAAATATTCATCATCATATTTTGTTACTTTATAGGTGTAATCATTTATTAATACAGTGGTTTTATTTTCCGGCAAAAAATCGTATAAAACTTTACCTGTTATCTGGTCTGAACTTGTATTAAACAGAGCGCAAAATTCTGTATTGGCATAGACTATTTTGTTGTCAAAGTCTGCTGCAATAACCGGTGAGTCAAGTTTTTCTACTATCTTTTTAAAATCAATTTGTATTTTTTCCATACTTTTATTATATCAAGGCATAGACTAAATAATAAAAATTTAAGGTTTTCTTAATCATGTCCGATTGTTTGTGCTGCAAATGCGCAGTATCAAAAATTATACAAAAAGATTTGTAATCTCGAATTTATTTACGTCAATAAGCCCTTTATCGGTAATTTTTAATTCAGGAATTACAGACAAAGATAAAAATGCCATACTCATAAACGGATCTTCTATTTTACATCCGAGTTTTTTCGCAGCGTGTTCCAGTTCTTTAATATTTTCCTGAACTTCTTGCGCTGTTTTATCAGACATTAATCCTGCAATAGGTAATTTTAGGTGGGCAAGTGTTTTCCCGTTCTCTACAATAATTTTCCCGCCCTGGGATTTTACCAGTTCTACGGCAGCATAATACATGTCTTCATCATTTGTTCCTATAACAATCATATTGTGGGAATCATGCGCAACTGTAGAAGCAATTGCCCCTGATTTTAGACCGAAACCTTTTACAAACCCCAAACCAATGTTGCCTGTAGCTTTATGACGTTCAATAACAGCTATTTTTAACACATCGTTTTGGGTATCTGCAATTGCAAGACCGTCTTTTAGCGCTATTTTTTCATCTGTTCTTTTTGTTATAAGCTGTTTGGGTATAACATTTATTGTTTTCACAATGTCTGTTCTGGCTTTGATATGAAAATCTTCAATGTGTAAATATTTAATATTTACGGATCCTCTAAGACGCGGCGGATTGGAATTATTAGTATCAACAAGCATTTTTCCGTTTTTTGCTGTTAATTTCCCGTTTTTAAAGACCATTTCCGGTTCAAAGGATTCAAGATTTTTTAACACAAGCATATCTGCTTTGTAGCCCGGAGCAATTGCTCCTAAGTTTGGCAATTTAAAATATTCAGCTGTGTTTAAACTTGCCATTTGTATTGCTTTTATCGGATTTATTCCGTTTTGGACTGCTTTTTTTATCATGCCGGAAATATGACCTGTAAGATGTTTAGGATGTCTGTCATCCGTAACAAACATACACTTTCTCGTATTGTATTTTTTTAATACCGGCAGCAGAGCTTCTAAATCTCTTGCTCCTGTCGCTTCTCTAATCATTAAATACATCCCGAGTCTGAGTTTTTCAGCAGCTTCTTGCTCAGTAGTGCATTCATGATCCGAACGAACACCCGAAGCAACATAAGCGCATAAATCTTTTCCGCTAAGGTGCGGTGCGTGTCCGTCAATACATTTATGTTTTTCAAGTCCCAGTTGTATCTTACTCAGTACACTGCTGTCACAGCTGATTACACCGGGGAAATTCATCATCTCTGCTATTCCGAGTACCCAGGGTGCGTCAATCAACAAAGCAAGGTCATAGCTGTTTAAATCCACTCCGGATGTTTCTAAATCCGTTGCCGGAACGCAAGACGGCAGGGTCATGTATACATCAAGCGGTAAGTTTTTTGTGGCTTCCCTCATAAAACTTATGCCTTGTAAGCCCATGACATTGGAAATTTCATGCGGGTCTGCAATAACCGTCGTAGTGCCAGAAGGAACTACCAGTTTTGCAAATTCTGACGGAATAAGCATAGAACTTTCAAGATGGACGTGACCGTCAATAAAGGATGGGCAGACATATGCTCCATTGACATCTATTTCTTCTTTGCCTTTGTAGCCTTTGCCTGTACCAACGATTATGCCGTTCGAGACGGCAATATCGGTATCATAAATTTCTTCTGACAATACGTTTATCAGTTTGGCATTTTTTATCACAAGGTCAGCCGGTATCTCACCCTTTGCAGCTTTTATAATTATTGCTGTTTGAGCATTTGTTTGCTGTTCAAATATGTCCAATTCAGGGCTCCTATGCTATTTGCGTTGAATAAACGGTTATTTTGTTTAAAGACTGCAAAATAATTATTTTGCACCATTATACAATATTTTTAGATATGTTTACCTATTATAGGTGCAATTTTTTCCAAATCACTCTTTAATTCGGCAAACTGTTGCGGATACAAAGATTGAGCACCGTCACAAAGTGCCGTATCAGGGTCATAGTGGACTTCTATTATCAGTCCGTCACATCCTGCGGCCACTGCTGCGCGTGACATCGGTGCAACTTTGTCTCTCAAACCCGTACCATGGCTGGGGTCGACAATGATAGGCAGGTGGCTCAATTTTTTTACAACCGGAATCGCTGACAAATCAAGGGTATTTCTTGTTATTCTTTCAAAAGTCCTTATGCCTCTTTCGCAAAGAATAACTTCTCTGTTACCGCCGGACATAACATATTCTGCAGCCATAAGAAGTTCTTCTATTGTATTAGCCATACCTCTTTTCACCATAACGGGTTTGTTAATATAGCCGAGTTCTCTTAAAAGGTTGAAGTTTTGCATGTTTCTTGCACCAACCTGCAAAATATCCACGTATTTTAAACACATCGGAATTTGTGAAATTTCCATAACCTCTGATGTTACAGCCATATTATATTTATCGGCAACATCTCTTATAATTTTCAGACCTTCTTCTCCTAAGCCCTGAAACGCATAGGGTGAAGTCCTTGGTTTAAAAGCCCCGCCTCTTAATATTTTGACACCAATCTGACTGAGTTGTTTTGCTGTTTCGTCCATTTGTTCATAGCTTTCCACAGTGCACGGCCCGGCAATAAGACCTATATTGTCACCGCCGAATTTTACTCCGTTAACTTCTATAATTGTGTCCTCTGGTTTGAACATACGTCCGGCAAGCTTGTAGCTTGAAGAAATTCTTATAACTTCTTTTACTCCGTCTAAAAGTTCAATATCACGGGGGTCGATGATTTTTCCGCCGACAGCGCCTATTACAGTTTGCACTTCTCCTTTAGATACATGTGCATCAAAATTTTTTCTTTTTATAAAACTCACAACTGCCTGTATTTGTTCGTCCGTAGCTGACGGGTTCATAATAATGAGCATAAATCTTATCCTTTTCTTCTTTTTTGTTACTAATGTTTACACTATAATAGCAATTTTATTTTTGTATGTATTTTTAAATATATGCAATAATATACATGATGGTACAACAAAAAATATTTTTGTTGTATTATTTCATAAGTCAACAGACACCGATAACTTGTTGAAAATGTGCATTAAACAAATTCAATCATTGTCCGTATACTGCGGCGCACGCAACAAGTACGTGGGGTCACTGCGTAAATATGATACAGTAGCTTTATAAGCAGTATTAACTTAATCGTTGTATTTAAAATCGATGGAGATTGTATGCTAAATGTTAAAAGCAAAGACAAAAACACGTAAGTTCCGTAAAATTTCCGATGACTTAAAAAGCGATGTAAAAGCACCGCTTGTTGAAGCACTTGAAAAATTTTATAAAAACCCTATGATGCAGTTTCATATTCCGGGGCATACAGGGGGACGTGCTTCTTACCAGCCGTTTAAAAAACTTGTCGGAAACCGTGCTTTGCTTTTAGATACAACAGATGAATTTGATAACCTTGGCACTCTTCACCCTGCAACAGGCCCTATTAAAGAGGCTCAAGAGCTTGCTGCCCAGGCCTTTGGCACACAAAGAACCTTTTTCCTTGTCGGCGGTTCTACAATAGGAAATTTAACCCTTGCAATGTGCCAGTCTAAAAAGGGTAAAAAAGTTATTGTTAACAGGAACTGCCACCGCTCAATACTTACCGGTATGATTATTTCAGGTGCGGAGCCTGTATGGATTTTGCCTGAAAAATTGAATGAATGGTCTTTGTGGGGAGAAATAAGACCTCAAGATATTGAAAAAGCTTTAAAAGAAAATGAAGATGTTTCTATGGTGTGGATAACAAACCCTACATACGAAGGGGTTGTTTCTGATATAAAATCCATTGCCGATGTGTGCAAAAAATACAATGTTCCATTGATTGTAGATGAAGCGCACGGCTGTTTGTGGAATTTTAACAAAAACCTGCCGGTGTCTTCAATACATCTTGGTGCAGACGCTGTTGTACATTCTTTGCACAAAACAGGCGGAAGTATGTCGCAGAGTTCTATGCTGCATATTCCAAAAGGTTCAAAATTTAACCCTGATGAAGTAGAAAGAACGCTGCAGCTTTTACAGACAACAAGCCCTTCTATGCTATTAATGGCAAGTCTTGATGCTGCAAGAGCAAACCTTGAATCTAAAAAAGGCAAAAGACAGTTGAGCCGCGCTATTCAATATGCAAAATTTATACGTAAAAAATTGCATAAAATCGAAGGTGTAAATGTTTTAGAGGCTACAGAAAACTTTAATCAGGATATTACAAAAATATTTATCAGTGTTGACGGACTTTCCGGCAAGCGTCTGGAAAGTATTCTCGAAATTGATTTTGATATAGAAGTCGAATCCGCAAGCGATGTCGGGGTTTTGCTGTTGATAAATATAGGTAACACAAAACAGGAAATACAGTATCTTGTAAATTCCATAGAAAAAATTGCCAAATCAAACTATTCGGATATTTATTATATTGAAAAAAGAAAACACATGCCGATGCTTACGCCAAAAATCGTTATGAACCCGCGTGAGGCGTACTACAGTGAAAAAGAAACAATTGCAAAAGAAAAAGCAATAGGCAGAATTTCGGCTGAAGTGATTGCGGAATGCCCTCCCGGAATATCGATATTACTCCCGGGCGAACTTATTACAGAAGCTCATCTGCCGTATTTGAACGAATACAAATGTATAGAAGTTATAAAAAAATAACCTTTTTGTCTAAAATTTTGATGAATATCTTTATTTTTTGTGCAGAAAATATGGTGTGTTAACGTTGCAAACAGAGAGAAGTATAATCTGTCATCTACATCATTTGGAGGATATTACAACTAAAGTTGTAAAGATTTTTGATTAAAATCCGATAACCTCTTTGTAAGAGGTTTTAGAAAGAAATGATTAACAAAACAAGTGTACTTATTATACAAGAAGATTTGAATGCAATAACAGAAATCGCAGAAAAATGCATTGAAGCCGGTATCTGTGAAAAAAATATTTTTTCTGTGACAGAAGCCGATTCCGCACAGAGATATCTTGAAATTGCCGGAATTTCTTACGTAATAATTGACGCTAATATGTATAATTTTGTTATAGCCTCTGTTATTGAACAATTCAGCGAATATTTTCCTATTAAGACCATAATAACAAACTCAACATTGGAGCAAAAAACATTAAGAATGATGAATGACAAATCTTTAACTTTTGCAGATTCTTATGACACGCTCCTTGACATATTACACGGGCGTACCTCCGGACTGGATTCATTGCCTAATACCGGTGTTAACTAAAATTTATTTTATCATCCCTGTTTAGACTGTGCTGTTGGAATTTAATTCAACAGCTTTTTTTTGTCTGTAGCGGCTGTATTATTAATTTTGTAACATTACTTAATAAACTTAAAAATTAAGTCAATTTATATTCAAAAATAAACTTTAATTAAATAAGGGAAATTAAGAGAAAAAACACGGGATTTATTATTAGGAGAAAACTGTTATATGGGAATGGGATACGGAATGAATTTTTATTCTGCACTGCCGTCAAACTATCAAAATGGTTTGTACTGGACTTATTTGATGCAGACAATGCAGCAGGTTCAGCAGATGCAGCAGGCACAATATGAACGAATAAGAAAATCATTGCAGCAACAGCAGCGGACCAATGCTCAAGATTCGTCTGCTCAAAACCAAACTTCCGCTGTACAAAATCCTGTTCAGGCGCAAGCGCCGGTTGATACGGTAACTTCTTCTCAAGCTCAACAAACACCGGAAGAAACAGTAATTCCGACTACCGGTGATGGGAACGATGACGGAAAAATAAGTTTCGGTAAAAAATGCAAAAATTTTGTTAAAGGCGTAGGCAATTTCTTTAAGGGAATGGTCTGTGACGAAAACGGCAAATTTAGTATAAAACGTACATTAACGACAGCTGCGGTTGCAGCAGGTGCAGTAGCCTTGACTGTAGCAACTGGCGGTGCTGCAGCACCTTTTCTGGTTGGGGCAGGCGTTGTAATGGGCGCAGTGCAAACCGGTAAAGGTATCAAGAAAGCTATGGAGGCAAAAACAGATGCCCAGGCAGAAGCCGCCTGGCAGGAAATAGGCTCCGGTGCAACTGCAATCGTTGGTTCTGTTGCGGGTGCAAAAGGCGCATTAAAAACCGCAAAAGTTAATGTCAGTACATACAAAGGCATAAAAGCCCCATTGCAGGCAACACGCAAGACATTTGAATACTCTGGCACTAAAATAAAAGACGGATACAATTACGTAAAAGACAACGGAGTTACAAATTCCGCTACTGATGCAATTTCTACATTGAATAAAAATCTTAAAACAAATTGGGAAGCCTCTTTTAAATCAACAAATGCAAAACAGAATATCAAACAGTATTATGAAACAAGATTTGATAAACAAATAAAAACTATTGCTGATAAAGAAAAATCACTGCACAAAGAACTTATTGAATTAAGAAAAAGACCGGATAAAAATGCCCAGATTATTGAACAAAAAGAAAACCAGTTAAAAGCATTAATTGATACCAGAGAACAATTGCAAGCGCAGAAAGCAGCTATGCCGGAACAGGCAACGGTTCAGGATAACAATGCAAAAATCAATCAACTCACACAGGAAATCGATGATTTAAAACTACAAAAACAAACTCTTTCAGAAGCAGACGCAACGTCAATAGATACACAGATTGCCGCAAAAATCGAGCAAAGAGCAAAACTGATTAAACAACAGTCCGTTGCCGGTGTCCGTGAGCTGCAGATTGAAGAACTTAATACAAAAATTAAAAATCTTAAATCAGACAAAAATCTTTCAGACGAAGGAAAATTACAGCTGACACAAGCCCAAGACCAGCTTGAGATGGTTAAGTCATTTGCAAAAGCAGAAAGATTGCTTGAAAGAATAAATGTTGCAAAAGCAAGAGTACAAAAGCTGGAAAAAGCGTTAAAAGAAACAAATGAGAACATTAAACAGATTGAAAACAACAGTAATTTATCAACAACTCAAAAATTAGAATCAATTGCCGGACTGGAATTAAAACAGAAAAGATTGACAAATTTGATTGAACAAAACAATTCAGCTATCAAATCAGCTAAAAAAAGATTGCACCTTAAAAATGCGAAATTGTTTGAACAACAGCACAGAGCATCTATTGGCTATCCTACAATGGCATTAACAGGCGGCAATGTTACAACACTGAGCACAGAGGATGCTGATGCACTCGCACAATCTTACGGATTTGAATCAGCACAGGCAATGCAGGATTACATAAATGCAATGAACAGCAGCAAGCAGGCTTTGAACAACGCAGATGAATTCCTTTCAGGACAACAGACAACAGCCTCACAAAGTACTGATGCTTTATCTCAAAGACCGGCAGGGTCAGGTCTCGGTTTTGAAGAGTTATACGCATCGCCATATGGCTCAAGATAATTAAAAACGAAATTTAGCTTAACTATATACATCATCTATTACTAAAGACAAGATTGTATATCTTGTCTTTTTCTTTTTTAATTATGAATTTGCTTGGGAGTTTTGAATACGTTCTATAGTCAAACATTTTTGAATTATTTTATCACGGTCTTTTTCATCGATTTTCAAAAATTCCATGACATATTCATTTGCCCTGTAAAAATGTTTTTTAAGCACTGTCCCTTCAACTTTAATCATTGGTTCATAAGGGACAAGTCTCAGCTGGGCTTTGTAAACTTTATCCGGTGTAATTGGGGTTTCGCTTAAAAATCTGATTCCGCCGCCGCTTAAATCCACCGTAGATGTTTTTATATTGCCCTCATCCTCTTCTCTTTCAATAAAAAAGTCGGATATAAAAGGCATTCTAAGGTATTTACGTCTTTGTATAACCTGATGATGTTCGCTGAATTCTATAACCATTTGACCGTCAAACGGAGGATCAAAAACAATGGAATCAAAAATCATTATACCGGTGAAACTATACACAAAGGCTTTTATCTCGGTGCCTTCGCTTAAATAAGGCGTGTATTCATTTTTAGAAGGAGGAAAAGACAGAGTAAGCCTGTCTGATTCGGCTTCTAAAATATAACAATCTATTATAATTTTACTTATGCCTATATCGACTTCTATTTGAACTTTTTGACCTCTTTTTACAGGAGAAAGCGCCATAATTTATATTCCTTTCAAATAATCAGCCGGTGCCAGTACTGTTAAAACGTATTTGTCATTTATATACGCATTTGCAACCCTTTGAATATCTTCTGCACTGACTTTTTGCACCATTTGGGTGAAAGTTTGTTCAAAATCCGCACCAAGATTTTTGTCCTCGTAATAAGCAATAAGGCTTGACTGTTGAAGGTTTGTCTCACTAAAGAATTGACGTTTGCCAAGCAGATTATTTTTTGCGTTTTCAAGTTCTGTTTCGCTAACAGGTGTATGTTTCACTTTATCGAGTTCAACTTTAAAACCCTCGAGCGATGTTTTTATATTCTTAGGCTCTGTTGCAATATAAACATTAAACAATGCACTGTGGTCGTATATTTCATAACTGCTGCGAACTACATAAGCAAGCCCTTTTTTGTCTCTCAATTCTAAAAACAATCTTGAAGAAAGACCGCTTGCGCCTAAAAGAGTATTCATTACCATGATAGCGGCGTAATCTTTATCAAAAATTGTCGGCACCCGCCAGCCCTGAATAATCTGAGCCTGAGAAGCATCGTCTTTTGTAACTTTTACAATCTCTGATTGTTCAAGTTTTTTAACTTCGTTGTCTACAACACATTGCGTATTGTTTTTAATTTGAGAAAAGTATTTTTTCAAAAGTTCCAAAACGTTTTCTCCGCCAAAATCGCCGACAAGGCTAATGACTTTAGGAGATTTTTCAATAAGGCAGCGGTATGCGTCAATAACGTCTGCTTTGGTTATTGTATCAATGTCTTTTAATATATTTGTATATGTATGACCGTAAGAGTGATTTTTGAAAATATGTGAATAAAAAGAGTCCATAGCAAGAGTTTTAGGCTCGTCAAGCTCTGCTTGAATTTCTCCTTTAAGTTTAATAACTTCTTTTTCAAAATCTTCAAGAGTGGAGTTTTGTATTATATCGGAAAGAATTTCAAGTCCTTTTTCAAAATCTTCATTGAGACATTGCAGTTTAAAACGGATAAAATCCTGTTTCATTTCGCTGTAGCAGTCGATTGCATTTTCATCAAGCTCCTGAGCAAGATTGTGTGCATTACGTTTTTTTGTGCCCTGCAAAAACAATCTGTTCAAAAGAGTATACACGCCCGCCTTTTTTTCAGGTTCGGTTATCTTAAAATAAAAACATAAAGCATGGCGGGGGGTGTTTTTATTTTCCTTTATTACAAGGGGTATGCCGTTATCTAAAATTGTTTTTTTCATTTTTAATTCCTTTATAAAATTTATTCAGGTAACAAAACAGTTGTTACCGAGTGGTTTAAATTAAGATATTTGTTAGCAATTTCATTTACGTCATCTATTGTGATTTCTTCAAGCAAAAGCGGATATTTTTCAACAAGATCCAGATCGTCGCAAACAGTCATGTAATAACCGATGTTTTCTGCTATATCGGATACTGTTTCGGCTGATTCAGCAAAACGTGATTTTAGTTTTTTCTTTGCTTTGTTAAACTCCCGTTGGGTCATATCGCCGCTTAAGAAATTATTCAGCTCTTTTTTGATTAGTTCCAGCGCAAGTTCTTTTTTATCAGCTTTGTAATTTGCCTGAACAAAGAAATTGCCGCCGTCTTTAAAATTGTAAAAGTCGGTTGTAACTATATTAAATACCGGTTCATTTGCTTTTTCTATCAGATTCTGATAGAGTCTTGAGCTTTGACCTTCGCCCAGTATAACATTGACTATTTCGAGCGCTATATTTTCTTTTAAATCTTTGGCAACAGGTCCCAGCCAGCCGGTAATAGCGAACCCTGTATTTATTTTACCTTTTAACTCAATATACTTAGGCTCGGTTACGGGTGTATCGAGTTTATGTTTCGGATTATCAAAATTTGGTCTTCCTTTAAAATCAAACTCTTTGCATACAAGGTCGAGAACCTCTTTATGGTCAAAATCGCCGGCTATTATAGTTGTTATATTATTTGGTGTATAGTGTGTTTTGTAATAATTAAGAATAGTTTCTCTGGGCAGAGAGGCAATGGTTTGCGGAAAACCTATTACATCTCTTTTATATGGATGGTTTGTATACATATTAAAGTTTGTTGAGTTGTAAATCTTTGTCCAGGGTTGGTCCTGACGCATTCTTATTTCTTCGATAACAACATGTCTTTCTCTTTTTTGAGAAACATTATCATCACCTAATTTAAATACCGGTCCGATTTCCTCTTCAGGGATAACAGGGTCAAGCATCATATCAGCATGGAGTTCTATTGCTTGTTTTAAATATGCCTTATCCGGCCCCTCTGGCAAAGTTACATAATAAAAAGTGTAATCTTTCCATGTTGCAGCGTTGACAATTGCACCTTTAGCTTCAAGAGTCTTGTCAAAATAACCGGACTTATGCTTGTGTGTTCCTTTGAACATAAGATGTTCCAAAAAATGAGAAATCCCGTTATTTTCATCGGTTTCATTTATAGAACCGGTTTTTACCCAGCTTGAAACATTTACAAGCCCGCCCTCTTTGTGAGCAAGTACAATTTTATGACCGTTTTCACGTTCATATATTTCAACAGGTTTTGTCAGATACGGGTAAGCAATTTCCCTTTTTATTATATTTTCCACCTTATTTACCTCTGTAATACTTTTTTATATGTTTACCCATTAATTGTAACAGATAATAATGCCATTTACACGTATAGACGGTGTATTTCATGCATACAATAAAACCGGAGGCGGATACTGAGCTGCCCCCCAAAAAAATGGAATTAATCAGTAGGAAAATAAAAAAGAAAAATTTGAATCAGAGAATACCGCAACACCTCCGACCTTTGTGGAGTGAATTACAGAAAGTTACACAAACAACTACAAGCGAGGTTTGTTTGAGGCACGGGAAATTATTTGAACCAAATTAATCTTTATACTTCAGCAATTTTTACGTGCCGAGTTGCCGAGCACAGGTTTGTGTTACTTTCTGTACGAACGGAACAGCAGGTCGGAAAGTTTCTTGGGCTCCACCCGTTCTTTGC
>CALUQS010000013.1 GCA_944322975.1 Candidatus Gastranaerophilales bacterium | reverse complement strand
AGACGCCGGAGTTAACGGCTAACGTTCTTGAGGGAGAAAGGTTTGTTCCTTCGTTGACGTAGACGTTTGTTGTATCTATTGATATATCTGCGTTCTTTATTTCGTTGTTTAGATAGATTGCGCCTGTCTCGTCACCTGTGAGGTGAAGGTCATAGCCGTCTGTTAAGTTTTCTGAGATGGTTTGTTCATTGGTGGATTCAAGATAACCTCCTTCAAAAGCATGTTTTAAAATTTCCTCATCAGTCATTCCTCCTTCATACCACCAGGGTTTGTTAGTTGCTTCTGATTTTACATACTCTACAAATTCATCTACGGTTGATACTCCGTAGTATTCTTTTGCACTTTCTGATAATTTAATATCACCGCGTATTACTTTTGTGCCATTGCCGTCACCTTCTATCGTGTCATCAAAAACTATTACACCGTTAGTGTTGGCGTTTAAAATTAAGGTGGGTAAGGTCGAAGTTTGAGTTGTTGTATACTCTACTGTGTCATTATCTATGGAATTTACTGTTTTTGTGGCATAGTTTGGATTACCTACAAATATTGCATTAGGTGTTTTTACTCCGTTTGATTCTGTGTAGTTGCCTGAAAATACTGATTGTCCGCCATCTTTTGCTATTATGTCAAGGTCATTATTTGTACAGATTGCACCACCGTAGGCTTCACCGTTTTCTGATTTAGCATAGTTGCCTATGAAGTTGGAATTGATTATACCCCCATCAGGAGTGCCGATTATTCCGCTCTCATTGTATATAGCACCGCCTAAAGCGTAGCTGCTCTTAGATTGTGCATAGTTATCGATAAAATTGCCTGTGATATTTCCGATTGTTCCTCTGTTATAAATCGCCCCGCCATAGGCAGTAGGAGAATACCCAGAACCTGACGACGCATAGTTACCTATGAAATCACCTGTTATATCTCTGATTGTTGATCGATATCCGTTATAAATCACCCCGCCATAAGCACTAGAATCGCCTGACACATAGTTACCAATAAAGTCACCTGTTATATCTCCAATTTTTGCGTTACTGCCAGAATTATAAATTGCCCCGCCATTGGCAGATGTATAGTTGCCGATAAAATCGCCTGTTATATCTCCGATTGTTCCATCGTAGTTATAAATCGCCCCACCGGAGGCATAAGAACTTGTTGACGACGCATAGTTGCCGATAAAATTGCCTGTTATATCCCCAATTTCAAGAGTATAAGAATAGCCAGAGCCATCACTAAAGTTAGAAATAGCACCACCTGAACCCCCAGCACTATTACCAATAAAGTTAGCTTCAATTGAGTCTATTTTAGAATTATTTGATACAATTTCTTCCAAAGTACCGGTAGAAACACCAGAACCATCAGGATATTTAGAGAAAACATTAGAGAAAACATAATTTGAAATTCCTCCACCGTAAGTATCAGCTGAATTATTGATAAAATTCCCTTTTACAGACCCTATTGTTCCAATATTGTATATTGCACCACCACTAGAATCTGATGTATTAGATACAAAATCGCCTTTAATATTACTAATTTTATATTTGTATTCTGTATGTATAGCACCACCATTATCATTGGCTGACATTTCCAGAAAATCATTATCAATTAACTCTCTATTAGAATATCCAGTTACTCTATCATCTGCTTTTCGTGACGGGTCTTGCCAGTAAGTTATCTGAGTGTCTATTTCTGTTGCTGCTTCCAGTTTTAAGCCGGTGCCGTCGTTTGTCCATTTAAAATAATGCGGTACTGCTCCTGTCGCGTCTTTATTGCCGTATTGCGTTTGTTTTAAAGAGACAGTGTAATATTTCGGGGTTGTCTCGATTGTTGTTATCTGTTTATAGTCCACACCTTCCTGCAAGGCGTCAGAAGAGACTTCTTCACCTGTTGTAGGGTCATAGTATTTTATTACTTCCTGTTTTTCATACAGTGTTATTGCGTTTTGAGGAAGGTTATCAGGGTCAGCGTTTTTAATTTCTTCCAGTTTGTAGGCAGATTCGGGGTAAGGCTGTGCAGGGTCTGTGCCGGGGATAGTTGCACCTTCCTGATTAAGTCTGTCTAAAGTTGGTACAGGCGGTGTGTCTGCCGCCATCACCGGTGCTGCGATGAAGAAGGACAGGGCAAGTGATAATGTTGCAGTCTGCAAGGCCTTTTGGCAGTGTCGACCCTCACCCCAACCCTCTGTCTTGGTTTTAAGGTTATAGTTGTTCTGCAAGCCCTCACCCCAGCCCTCTCCCAGCGGGAGAGGGAGACTGTTTAATGTGAATTCTTTAGCCTCACCCATCGGACGAGGGAGAATATTTAAATTGTTCGGTGGGCACGCATGCTGTTTTGGTTGTGCTTTGCCCACCCTACAACTGCCCTCTGTATTTTTTGTCATACTGAAACATCCGGCGGTGGAGTCGGACATAAGAAGGGTATTTTCACAATCCAACATGCCGGAAATATTTGCAATTTCTATCATAGGGCTATTTTCACCCCCCCCCCGAAACTCGTAAATCGTTGGGAGACAAGGGTTTTGACTTGTTTTTATTATAAATTTTATCCATTTCTTAACTCCTGTATTTATATAAACTTTATATATAATTAATACCCAATTTTTTAAATCTTAAACACTTTATATGCTATTTGTTACAAATTTGTTACAAACATGGGACGATTAAATCGGCTAAAATCTCGATTTACAAAGAGTTTTGAGGTGATTTAAGATTTTGGATTTTTACGCGTATTTTGTTGAATACCCCTCACCTCGGCCATTGGCTGGCACGCAGAGCCTGTGCCCCCTCACCCCAACCCTCTGTCTTGAATTATTGGCGTTCACAAGGTTTAGTATTCCGTTTCGAATTTTTATTCTAAAAATTCTCCACTCCATTAACCTTGTTCACATAGGCACTGGGGGCTGCGCCCACGGCGTGCCTGCACAAAATCCGCTGTCTTGAATTTCCTTCACGCTCGACACTGTCGTTCGCTGACGTTTCACTTCTGCTCACTTCGTATCTCTCTCCCCGGGTTTCACCCGTCCGGAAATTCGCTCCCCAAGGAGAGGGAGAATAATTAAAATGAATTCTGCCCCCTTACCCTGTGTCGGGATGCCGGCGGGCACATGCGATGTCCATCTCAGGCATTTTATAACTTCGTATCAGGATTTTTTATAAACACAAACTAACCCTGCAATTCCTGTCAAAATAAGCAATACAGAAGCAATGTGGGCAATTTCTATTCCTGCTATATTCAAAACGCTGTCAAGCCGGCAAGTTTCAATAGCTATTCTTCCTGCCGAATACAAAATCAAATATGCAAAAAATATTACACCGTCATTAATTCGCGGTATTTTTCTTATTACAAAAAACAGAATACAAAATACCGTAATATCCCACAAAGATTCATACAAAAAAGCAGGGTGAAAGTATTCATAATCTTCATACCCGTAGGGTCTGTACTGCAAAGGTATAAACAATTTTATAAACGGAATTGAACAGGGTTTTCCAAAGGCCTCACAGTTAAAATAGTTGCCGAATCTGCCTATTGCCTGACCAATACAGAGTCCGTATGCAAATATATCGGCGTATTTTAAAAAACTTATTTTTTTTATCTTTGTGTAAACAAAACCGCTCAACACCCCGCCCAGTATTGCCCCGTGTATGGATATTCCGCCATGCCAGAGTGCAAAAATTTCGCTGAGATGACTGCTGAAATATTCCCAGTCCATAAAAACATAATAAAGCCTGGCGCCGAGAATAGCGCACAATATAATTGGCGGCAGCATATCCAGAAGGATTTGTGTGTTAACATCTTTGTAGTATTTTTTGGCAATACTTCTCATAACAAAAATGCCGGCAGCAATTGCGCAAAACATTATCAAACCGTAATAATGAATACTGAAACCGTTAATGCTTACAATTACCGAAGACGGAGGAGACTGCATTACTCTTCATCACCCGGTTCTGTTTCTCTTAAAGATGCACGCTGTTGTGTTATTTGTCTTAAGTCTTCAATCTCGTTAGATTTCAAACCGTTGTATTCCCTTATTTGGTTATTCAGGTATGTAACCTGAGACTCAATCTTTTCTTTATCGGGGTCATCAGGCTTTTTGGTTAAGTATGTATTGTAATTATCTATAGCTGAGTTAAAAAGCTCTACAATTTGTGATTTTTGTGTTTGAGACAATTCTCTTTTTTTTGCAGGGTCTATGTTTTCTTCATCAAGGCTGTCCTGGTCTTTGAGTTCTTCATTGCCTTCATTGATTATTGCAAAGCCCTCTTCTTCATAAGCCATTGCAAGAGAATAATATGCGTCGGCATAATCGGGTTTTAATTTAAGAGCGTTTTTAAAAGCCTCCTGCGCATCTTTATATTCATGCGCAGCGATGAGTGCAATGCCGAGATTGTAGTGCGTTTCAAATATACTCGAGTCTAAATCAATGCTTGAGCGCAGACGGCTGATTGCCTTGTCTGTTTCACCGGCAGCCATATATTCCTGAGCTTTATTATTCAACTCCTGTACGGCAAGGTTATTTATACAGGCTGTTGATATTACAGATACAAATAATACAGTAATTAACAGAACAACTTTTTTCATAAACAGTTTATTAACTCTATAATACTTTTCAACATAATAATCAAAATAAAAATATTTGGCAACTGCGCCAAAATAAGATACAATAAACAATGTACGTTTGAATAATTTTTGTAAATATTTCATATCCATAAAAATTGTTCTGACTCCTCAACAACAGAATTTGTCCGGACGGACACAAATGTTACATAAGGATTTTAATAGTATGTCAAATGATAAAAAAGTTGTATCCCTCAGTAAGGCTAAGCACGAAAGCAAACCAAAACAAGACCAAAATGAAAACCACGGATTTGAGCCTGTATATTGCAGTTTTTGCGGCAGACCAAATACACAGGTTGTTAAAATGGTAAAAGGCCCCGGAGTTAATATATGTTCCGAATGCACTATGATTGCCGTGCAATACCTGATTCTGGAAGATAAAATGCCGTCAGGCGAGGCTCAAAAAATTCTTGACGCCTTCTGGACAAGACTGGAGTAAAGCAGCAAAATGCCCGAAAACAAACTTCAAATCAGAGCAAAATTACTTTCTGCAATAATTAATTTGCAAAATAATACCACGGATTTGTCTTTTGTGGGCAATACTCTTGATGACCTTAACACCATACAGGACAAAGATACGGTTTTAGAGGTTCTGCACAAAGAGTTACTCAAAGAAAATTCGGAAATGCGTGATTACACCATATCTTTTCTCATAAACGAACTTGTTGATAAAGAGAAAATAGAAACACGCTTTTTTGAAACTCTTGCTAACCCTAAAATCAAAGATTCAATTAAAGCTAAAATAGTCATGTTTTTGCGTGAAATCGGCAAACATGTCAACTATGAGCAGTATCTTACATATTTTGAAAACCCTGATGAAATAATAGATATTGATACTGTCAAACTTTTAGAAAACGCAAAAATAAACCCCGAAGCGCAAATTGATTTTCTTGATTTTATAAACGCGCTTGCCGATCCGGAAAAAGAAATGCTTGTAGAATCGCTGGCTAATGATTATGACGGTGATAATCTGGCAAATATCCTTATACCGCTTGTTTTAACCAATCCGTACAGCAATATTGCCCAAATTGCAATTAAATCTCTCGGTGAAAGCAAATCAAACCTTGCTTATCCGCTTTTGACATCCCTTGTCGAAAACATTGACAATCCGGCAGTCAGAGCCAACGCCCAAAAAAGCATGAGTCTTTTAAGACTCTCCGGAGTAAAAGAAGATGTAACAGGGGAGTATTATAAAAAATTGCTTGCCGATACACCTGTTTATCGCTGCTTTGTTAATTTTCCGGACGGGCACGGCAATACGGGCATGATATTTTCAAGAAAAAACAAAAATTCTTTTATCCAGATGTTTGCTGTTGTTATTAATGATATCGACGGTATTATTGACTGTTTTGGTTTTAATGAAATAACAGAAGAAGAATTTGACCGTATTACAAACAAGTTTTACAGCAATGATAAGGTGGCAGAGGTTGATGAATCTTTGTGTAAATATCTTTTACGCAATGCCGAAAAAATATCCCGCCTTAAATATGAAGAAATTCCCTATGAATATGCAGCGTGGTCGATGATTACAAAAGATGTTGATTATCAGGAATTTGACTTAAAACAGGGGCTTAACAGTATAGGCCTTAATGATGAACTGTTAAAACAACTATATGACAAAAATTATTTTGACAAATGGTTCTTTGATACCGCGCATAATGAAGATTTTGCAAAAATAATTGATAAAATAGCAGACAACAAGCTCTGTGATATTAAAGAAATTGAAAAAATAATTGAAGAAGGAAAAAATACCGTATTTTGCGAAAACTTTATGAAAATTTTTGATAACAGACTGCTTTTAACGGCATATCTGGCTAAAATTTCAGAAGAACAAACCTTTGCGGATTTGTTATTCTCGTTAATCCCTCAGTCTTCTTCAAAAGAAAAACTTGTATCAGATATCCTTAAAAAAAGTGTGTATGAGTATTTTCTTACACAGAAAGAACGTTATGAAAATCTTAAAAATGCAACATCTATCTTCACAAGACGTGCTAATAAAGATTTGCAAAATATTGATATAAAATACATACAAAACTGCATTAAAACAATAGAAGAAAACTGGATGTAATTTTATGCATAAAGTAATGGGACTTGATATAGGGACAAAAAGAATAGGCATAGCCTTGAGCGATTTTTTGCTTTTAACTGCCCAGCCTTTAGAAACAATCAGCCGTGAACCGGAAACTAAAGCCGTTGAAAAAATTGCTGATATATGCGCACAAAATAATGTAGAAAAAATAGTTGCAGGGCTGCCTAAAAACATGAACGGCACAATCGGAGCCCAGGCGCAGGATTGCGAAAACTTTGTAAATCTGTTAAAAATAAAAATACCGGATATGGAAATTATTTTTGAAGATGAAAGGCTTACAAGCCGTCAGGCAGAAAATATTCTTGCACTGCAAGGAAAAAAATATACAAAAAATAAAGGGCTTGTCGACCTTAAAAGCGCCTGTATAATATTACAACAATATTTGGACAGAGCTAATTAATAATAAATAAAATAAAAAGGAACAAACAATGACAAAACATGAACATGAACTTGAAGATTTAGAAGAACAGATGATAGAAACTGTTGACGAAGAAGGTAATGTCATCAATTTTCAGCTTATTGATATTATCGAAATGGA
>CALUQS010000012.1 GCA_944322975.1 Candidatus Gastranaerophilales bacterium | reverse complement strand
TGAACCAAATTAATCTTTATACTTCAGCAATTTTTACGTGCCGAGTTGCCGAGCACAGGTTTGTGTTACTTTCTGTACGAACGGAACAGCAGGTCGGAAAGTTTCTTGGGCTCCACCCGTTCTTTGCTCCAAAGAATGGGTGGAACATAAAGCTATAATCGAGTTTTGATAACTAACAGTTTTTTGATACTGCCCTAATCGTTGGTTATGTTTTTAGGGGACACTTCAATACAAGCCGACAAATAAAAAATATTTTTAGTGACAAACAATATAATCTTACAAACATTGTGATTATCACTTTATTATCTATATAAAAACTAAACAAACGGGTATTGTTAGAAATTAAAACAGCAGGAAAAATATTTATTATACAGGAGAAAATATGTTCAAAAAAATTATTAATCCCAAACAGGAGCTTGAATACAGACAAGACAGCATTGATAATAAATATCTAATTAACGAAGGAACCCGCGCAATAGGTCTTTTTGCAATGACAAAAGATCAGCAGGTGCCGGCTCAGTTATCAATGCAGGATATTTGTTTTTATGTCATAGAAGGAATTTTACAAATAAATGCAGAAGAAAAAACCTTCCTGCTTGAGGAAGGCAATTTGCTTTTGATACCAAAAAGCTGTGCTTATACTTTGAATGTTATCGAAAATGTAAAAATCTTAACTGTCAGGTTATGAGTAACAGTTTGCCTCTTTATAAATTTCTTTGCCGGTATTAACGCCGAATTGTGCAAACAAATCAGCAAATACAAGACAAATATAAAAACTTACAAAAGGCAGCAGCAAGGCCAAAATTTGACCGTTTACAAGCAATATCATGAGAATAAGCATACACAGGCTTACTAAAACACAATAACAAACAAGTATAATATAGTTTAAAATATTATGTTTTATAAGCGAATATGCCTTTTTGACATTTAAAAAGGAATGTATCTTAAAGTCCAGAGAAAAATTAAGCGCCAGCATTATATAAAATGCCGTGTAAATAATATTCAAGACAATGGCTGCTATTAGATAAGGCATTGATTCTTGTCCCGGAGACATCGGGGAAATAAATGCCAGCATTCCAAACAAGACAATAAACGGTATTGAAAATAATAATCCGCCGATAAAGGATTTTAAACCTATGTGGATAAAATAAGTTAAAAATTTCCACGACGGCAGTTTGCCACGTTCGTGCACAATTCTGTTATGAACTGTTTTAAAAAAGTACCCTGAAACAGCAAGCATACATGTTAACGTCAGCAAGGCGAACAAAGTTACCCAGTAATAATTCAGCGGGTTAAACAAAATTCTGTAAATGCCGGGAAAAATAAATGCAAATACAGGGAAAAACAACAATAATCCACCGATTAAAACTTTGGGCAGCCAGTTTTTATCCTGCGGCACGAAAATAAATGCTTGCTTTAGACTTATACCCATAAGCATGCTCCTAAATTAAATAATAAACACACTACCATTGTAACACTTTTTAGGTCAAAATGGTAGTGTTTATTGAAAAAATAATGAAAATTTTTATTATTTTTTATTGATTATTCTGCTCATCGGAAGTATTTTGAACTTCCTGATTATCTTGTGCTTTTATTTCAGCAAGATAATTCGATTTTTGTATATACTGACCCATCAGGTTATACATTGATATACCCATCGCAAATGAGAAAAATGGTGTCAGGATAATCCCGAATTTGCTGATAGCCAATGCCAAAAATATTGCCAGATAAATTACAAATAAAAGCAGTGTGTATAAAATAAAATACAAAGTATCAGAGTTGCCTTTTATTATCATCATTGCTCTTTTGAAGTCAATCATAGAAAGAATTTTTTTATCAACAGCAAAACTCATTGTTAAAAATAATGCCGTAAATATCAAAGCGATTTCAATTAAAAGCAGTATAATTAAACCGACAAATTTGAGCTTGGCAACAAGCAATGAAATAACAAATACAATTATAAAGCTGATAATCCCGAGTAATAAACAGCCAACAATCATTTTTGCACCCGTGATAAAATTAGTTTTCATATTATCAGACGATCCGCCCGGCAGTTCTTCTTTTCCGTTCATAAAATTAACGAGATATTCAACAAAATAACCCATTGTGACAAAGTTTAAAATCGGAACCAGATATATAATCCCGCCAATTAACAGTTTTAACCCCCAGCCTTCGATACTTGCCGGTGCTTTTAGTGCTTTTACAAAATCAATGCTCATACAAACTCCTATTCTTCTGTATACATATTACGACTAAAACTTAAGCGCAATATGCAGAATAGTACATTTTTATATAAGCTTTGTCAAGTTTGCCATTTCTATAGCAGCTTTTGCCGCTTCCGAACCTTTATTTCCTGCTTTTGTACCGGCTCTTTCAATAGCCTGTTCAAGGTTATCTGTAGTAAGTACCCCGAATATCACCGGTACACCTGTCTGAAGTGAAACCTGTGCAATACCTTTTGACACTTCTGCGGCAACAAAATCGTAATGACCTGTTGCTCCTTTTATAACAGCGCCAAGCGTAATAATTGCATCGTATTTAGATGACTCTGCAGCTTTTTTAGCAATAACCGGAATTTCAAAAGCACCCGGTGTCCAGATTACATCAATAGTATCTTCTTTTACTCCGTGGCGTACAAGTTCATCTATTGCCCCTGACAATAACTTTGAACCGATAAATTCATTGAATCTTGATATTATAATGCAAAATTTTTCGTTACTTGTAGTGTATGTTCCCTGTATTATGTTAGCCATATTTTTTCTCCGGTTAGGTTATTCTTAATAAAGATACTACAACATAAATAGTTTGTTTTAAAGAGTTTTAATTCAAATTTTAGGCAAATTTATTATTTTATAATATCCCTGTGAGTGTTATGCTTTTTTATCAAGAATTTTTTGTCCGTTCACTCCGTTTTCAGAACCGTTTGAACTTGTCTGATGGGTTTCTTCCTCTTTAAAATCCAGAGTGTTCATAATCGGATGCAATATCAGGTGGCTTATTTCAGGAGCCAGTATTGTTAAACCCACAACAGAACCTATAATAGAGCTTAGTTCTATAGAGCCTTTGGCAAGGTCAAACATTTTTCCCTGTTTTTCCATTGTTCCTTTATGCAAACCGGTTGTGTTTTTCTCTTTGTTCCCGACAAGGTATTCAATTAATTTTGTGTTATTATCCTTTGGATTTGTAAGTTTGTCATCAATTAAATCAAGAAATTTTTTATTTTTGGGCAAAAGTCTTTCTTCGGGTTTCATATAAGCAAGGTGGTGATAAGCAAGCATTTGTTTTGCATTTTTAAAAGCAGGCATACCTTCATTTTTGAATATTTTTTGGGCAAGTTTAAACCCTCCGTTCTTAAATATCGGAGGAATTACCGCAATATAAATACCAAAACATAATAACTGATATAAAAATTCTTTTACAGCCGCATATTTTCTTGTGTCTTTGTCAGTGTTTTTATCCATCAAGGTAAAAGCGGGACGTCCGACAGCTTTAAGTCCTGTTTCTATTTTTACACAGGCGTCCGTGTTTTGAGCGATAGTCTGGAAAGTATTACTTGTGATTGCATTAACAAAAGAAGTTATCATACTATCCACCTACCTTCATTCCGTAATTCTGCATACTCGTGACTCTGACTGTATTAAGTAGCCTTTTGCTGTTTTCACTAAGTTTTGGGGAGTACATCTGCATCTGAGTCAAAGGAGATTCATTTTCTTTTATATCAAGTTTTGTGTTGTTTTTTTTGCCTTTTTTGTTATTAAAGCCGGCAACGCCATCCATAATAGGTTTCAGTGTTAAATTGCACACTACTGGAATAATTATACCGGCAGTCAAACATACACTTAACAGTGACAACCCGTTTTGCAGTTTTTTAAGACTTATGCTTTTTTCCTGATTTTTATTCACTTTGTTATAGGCCCGGGCGAGCGGAACCACTGCAAATTGAATAAGTCTGTGCGTAAGAAGATACGAGCCAAACGCTATAGCTTCTGTTAAACCTTCTCTAAAAGCGGCATATTTTTTTGATTGATGGTCGGTTTTTTTGTCCATCATTGTAAAAGTCGGGCGCATAACACCTTTGAACATAGCTATTGCCAGTACTGCATACAAAGCATCGTTATGTTTGCCAAGAGATATACATAAATCTTTGAGTTTGTTATAAAAAAAACCGCTCATTACAAATCAATCTTTCTAAAAAAGCATCAATTGGTTTAAGTCTGAAAATAAATATTTGTGCTATTAATCTTACAGTGTTGTAACATTTTGTCACAATATTTCATATAGTCAACCGGCTCCGACAACTTATTGAACTGTTGCATAAAACAAGTTCATACATCATATTATAACCATAAAAAACTGCGGCAAAAATTTTTATTAATTGAGATAAGAAAATTCAAAACGGTTAAGCGGATTTTAAAAGTTTGAACCGTCTTCTTACTATTACCCGCTTATCATTGTAAAAATCGCTTTTATCCAAATAAATATTGACAAAAGAATCCATATTCGAGACATAAAATTGAAGGAAAACAGATACTTCGGTATTAAAAAATGCAGCTTTGGTTTTTCTTTTTTCTTTCCATTTTTTTATAAAAGAAAAGAAACTGGTGTCGACATGCCGCACTTTGCGCATATTAATCCCTAACCGCCTTGCCTGCGGTCTTTCTTTCAATATTTTTTGTAATTTACGCACATCCGCTTGTGATATTGTTTCCTTACATATATCCACAATGCAGATATTGCCGATATCCCTGAGTTTCATTTGCTTCCTTAGCAATTTTAAGTAAATAATGTTATCCCTAACATCTATATAATAACAACCTGAGGGGGATATATAACTGCCTGAAAGTCTGATAATATCTATACTTTAGTAGGAAATATCCAGTAAGCAGGATTTTTCTAATCAGACAGAATTAACTGACAGAATTTTTGTAACAGGATTCTTTCGCCATACAGGTTGAAAAGGCTTTTGCAAAATTTATGTTATTATTTTATTAAGATTATATTTTTTGTATTGAAAATTTTATTGATTTCAATCATCGTTATATTCAGATACTTTAGAAGGAATTAAGTATGAAAAAGCTAATTATATTACTGGGGTTGTTAATTATAAGCAGTTCATGTGCTTATGCTGTGCAAAATGTTACATACGAAGAAGAAAAATCAATGTGTCCTTTAGTGCCGGCTGTTAACGGGGGATTTGCTTCTACTCTGAGTAAAATAACAGGCATGAACTTTATACTTTCCGCTGCGCTGGAATCTCAGGTAAGACGCCAGATGAATGAGGCTCTTGCCGGAAATTTTAAGGTTGATATAACACCTTTTGGCGGGAAAAGTATGCTGGAGGGAAAATTCAAAAGCATAAGCATGTCTTCTGATTCAGCGGCGGTTGACGGGCTTTATCTTTCTAATATACAAGCGCAATCAGTTTGCGGATACAATCATTTTGTTTATCACAACGGTGAAGTTTATACGGCAGAAAACTTTTTACTCGGTTTTAGAACGGAAATTACCTCTGATGACTTGCAAAAAATGGTTACTACGCCCGAGTATATGAAAAAACTCAACTCCGCTAACGTGAATGTCGGAAATATATCTTTGCTTAAAGTTTTTAGTCCTAAAGCTGAAATTAAAGACAATAAACTTGTTGTTTCTGTAATGTATATGGCACCTCTGGCAATGCGTTCTCCTAAGCAGGCAACAATGAAAATGGATATAATCGCGCAAAACGGAAATCTTGAATTTACTAATATCGAAGTTGGTACAGGTCATTCCTCTGTCAATATGGATACACTTTTGCCTGTTTTAAACAAACTCAATCCGCTGGCAATAAAAACAAATATTTTAAATAATTCTAAAAGTATAATTAAACTTAAAGATATTTATATAATAAATGATAAAATTATTATAAAAGGTCTGGTTATTGTGCCAAAAAACTATTATAATAATTAAGGTGTAAATTATTAAAAATTATGAGTGAAACATTCGGAGCTAAATAATGGGATTCTGGTCAAAATTAGTAATATTAACGCTGGCAGTGCTTGCATTTTTCTATGTTAAAGTCAATTTCTTTGACACACCTCACAGTCCGCATTTAAAAGTAGAAAAAAAGCTTACATCTGAAGAACAGGTTAGTGAACCGCCTCAAAAAACAGAAAATACCAGAACAACTGAAAATAAAAAAACGGCAGAAAATACAAAAGAACAAGAAAAGTCAAAGGTTTTTGTTACTGTTTACTTCCTTGGTATGGATAAACATAACAACAGCATTTTTAAAACAGTAAAAAGAGAAGTTCCTTCCGGCAAAAATGAACTTAGATATGCCCTAACCCAACTTGTTGCAGGACCTACCCAGTACGAAAAAAGCGTAGGTGTTTATTCCGAAATACCTAAAAATGTACAAATTATGGGAGTAGTGGAAAGCGACAAAAAAATAATTATAGATGTATCAGGCAACATACAAACAGGCGGCGGGGCTGACAGCTTATACAGCAGATTTAAACAGCTTATAAAAACAGCAATAGCAAACGCTGACCGCAAAAAACCGATTTATCTTTATATTGACGGAAAACAAGCCGAGGTTATAGGCGGTGAAGGTATTATGATTACACAGCCATTAAAAGAGAATTCGCTTGATGGATAAAGATTTGGATTATTATCTTAATTTGGACTGGACACTTGTTGAAGGTACTGATTTAGACTTCAACGGGAATCCTTATCATTATATAGAAATAAAAGAGTTTCCAAGTTTTGCTTTTTGCGCTAAAACAAGGGAAATTGCTATGGCTAATTATAAAAATCAACTTAAACTTATGCTGCAAATCATGTTAGAAGATGGAGAAAAAATCCCTGAACCGGGTGAAAATGATGATGACGGAATAGATTGGGAAAGCATTTGTCCGTAAGTTTTATTCTTGAGAAATTTTGCTTACTGCTGCATCTACACTGGCAAATGTCGGTATTAACGAGTCTAAGAATGCATCAGACAGCGCATCTCTGACGGATTCTGATATTTTAACCAGCACAAATTTTCCGCCTTTTTCATTACACATTTTATACAAGTTTGTGAATACGTTTGTGTATTCGTCATCAAATATTTTTACATTTTCCATGTTAAAAATTATGTTAACCTGACCGGTGTAAAGGCTTGTTGTGACATCTTTTAAAAGCATATCAATATGTTTTTGACCGTTAAATTTATTGATTGTATAACAGCAAATGTCATTATTTATTGAATATTTAAAGAAATCTTCATGCTGTTTTGAGGTAAGCGAAGATGTAATATACTTTAATATCTGGTCATGCCAGTTGCTGCTTTTGGGCACAAATTCATCTATACCGCGTTTGTAGCAGCGTTCAATCAAATCTTTGTCATCAGTGCCTGACATAACAATAATTTTGTTTGTTCTTTTTGCATCTCTTAATTTAATGCATTCATCAATAAGCTCCATCCCGTCTTCCGCATCAGGCAAAAACAAATCTATCACAATGTAATCATATTTTTTCTTTTTTAATTCTGCCAGTGCTTCAACCTTGGTTCTTGCTACCGTAGGAACAATCCCTACTTTTTTAAGCAGCTGGTTAAATTGATATATAGAAAGCTCCATGTCATCTACAATTAAAATATTGAATTCAGCTGGAACAGTTGAAGAATCTCCGGCAGAAAAAGACAGCAGTTTGCGTTCAATGGCTATAAGCGCTCTGGTAATATCGTCAGAGGTTACCTCCAGCAAATTTATCTCGATACCTGCCATGTCAAAAAGCTTTTTAAGCTGTTCTATATTTATATCCATTGCATAAGACCTATCTAACTATCAAATAAATATTACTATTTAAACTCTGAATTTACCTCATTCAAAAGTTTTAAATCTATTTTATTATGGCAGTCTTTTGCAAACTTTTCAAATAAATCTTTTCTTTTATTTCTTGTGACAATAAACTGTTGTTTTCTTCGCCAGAGAGCAATTTCTTTATGATTTCCGTTTAGCAATACTTCCGGTACTTTGTAGCCTTTGTATTCTCTTGGTTTTGTATACTGGGGGTACTCAAGCAAACCGTCAGAAAACGAATCAAAATGAGCAGAATCTATTTTTCCCAAAAAACCGTCAATGTTTCTTGATACGGAATCAACAATACACAAAGCCGGCAGCTCTCCGCCTGTTAATACAAAATCCCCTACTGATACCTCTTTTGCTGCTGTATACTGTTTAATTCTTTCGTCAAATCCTTCATAGTGCCCGCAAACTAATATAATATGGCTTTTTTTTGAAAGCTCAACACTCATCTGCTGGTTAAAAGTTTTTCCCTGCGGCGATAAAAGAATAACCTCTGTATCTGCATTTTTTTCTATAGAGTCAAAACAGTCAAAATACGGCTGGCACATTAAAACCATGCCTGCCCCCCCGCCGTAGGGCGTGTCGTCGACTTTTTTATGCTTATCTTTTGTAAAATCCCTCGGGTTAATAGCATTAACGTTGATTATGCCGGACTCTATAGCACGGGCTATTATACTGTGCGAACATGCCTGATTAACCATATCGGGAAACAGTGTTAGAATATCAAATTTTATTTTTGCCAATTTCATATTCGATTATCCTGTATTGTAAACAGAGATTCTATGCCGTCTATCATATTTACAACAATTTTGCCGTTGTCAATATCAACAACAGGAACCCACTCCTTAACAAAAGGAACCAGAAATTTTAAACCGTCGGTTTTTTGTATCTCCAGCAGATTAGTAGCGTTGTTATCGCCTATGCCGCTGACTATGCCGATTTTATTTCCGTCTGTATCATAAGCACAAAGTCCTGATAAATCAGATATAAGAAACTCATCTTTATCAAGACCGGATTTTAAAGTTTCTTCATAAATGTGCAGCAACAGTCCTTTAACCGCCATAACCTCATTTATAGAGTTTATTTGTTTAAATTTTATTATTGCAAAATTTTTATGAAATCTTACAGATTCGATATCATAAGCGGTTTTTACGTTATTTTGGAATACAAATACCTGTTTCAACGATTTTAAAAGCGATTCTTTGCCGGCAGTGAATCCTGCTTTTACTTCGCCTTTAATACCGTGAAAATTTAAAATTTTACCGATAGAAATTAGCTTATTGTTCATCTTTGTTTACAGGTTCTGAGTTTTCTTCTTCCTGTTCAGATGCTTTTTTACGCCCTCTTTTTTTAGGCTTTTCTTCGGCAGGTTCAGCTGCACTGACCTCTGTAGATGACTCTTCAACAGCCTTTGCCGGTTGTTTAAATTCTGCCGGAGCGTCTTCACGCTCTGGGTTCCATCTGTCAAGTCCGAGTTGTTTCCTTATTAAACCGATACCGACATGCACACGCCATTCATCAATTTTAAGCTGGCTGGCAATGATTTTGTGGCAGCCGATAGGCGGAAGAGGCAGCAATGGTTCATAAAGCATTTTTATTGCAGCCAGTTGATCCGGAGATACAGCCAGTTTACGTTTCGGATAAGGAAGTTTTGGCAGCATAAGTTTTTGTCTTACAAGATTTATGCCAAAGAAAACTTTTCTTGCCTCAAGCCCGATTTGTTCACCGATAACTTCATGTGCATCCGGGTTAGGCAAAGGCAGCATCTTTTTGTACAATTCTTCAATCTGTAAAAGCTGTTCTTTATTAACAAGCAGCTGTTTTGGCGGTCTGTTTTGAGCTCTGGATGGTTTTCTGCCCATAGGCGGCCTGCCGCCTTGAGGGCGCTGCGGACGTTGATAGCCGCCTTGGGATCTGTTGTATCCGCCTTGCTGCGGTCTTTGATACCCGCCCTGATTGTAATTTCTTTGACCGTCTCTGTCATACGGTCTTCTGTTATACCCGCCTTGCTGCGGACGCTGATAGCCGGTCTGGGGCCGTCTATAGCCGTCTTGCTGCGGTCTTTGATACCCGCCTTGATTATAGCTGTTGTAGTTTCTTTGGTTGTCGTATCTGGAGCGTTCTTGTTGATATGGACGCTGATACGAATTGTTATCAGATGAATAACCTCCGGCGCTGTAAGCAGCAGGTCTTTCGTAAGAAGAACCGTTTTGTTGTTGATTTTGTGATTCACTTCCAAAATCAGAACCTTCTTGTGAATCATTTTTTTTATCGGGATATAAACAGTTGGGGCAAATTACCCTTTTGGGGTTTTTCGTTTCAAATTCCGCTCCACATTTAGTGCACTTATTTACATACATATTTGACTACCCTTTGAAGTATAAAAGGCGAAAGGCTATTAAAAATTTTAGCTCCTCGACATCTTACAATCTTATTATAATTAAAAATTCTAATATCTTATAATATTTTATACGCAAAAATAATATTAGGCAAGCTTTTTTATAAATCAATGAGCGGTATGTGTGTAAATCAGCCGGCTTGCAAAAATAATATATAATAACTAACACACAGAAAACAGGAAATTACAGGTGAAATTGCTTATCACCCGTGGATATTTTATAACCTGAAAATCGACAAATTCAAGAATTTATTCGATTTTTTAATCCTGTTTTAACCAAAAAATTGCATACATTTAAAGGCAGATAAGACATAAATTTTGAAAATACAGAATCTTTTCCGATATTATATGAAAGTTTTGGATTTTTTATTGTCAAAACACTGCAAACAAGTTGAGCAACCTCTTGCGGGTTCAGGCCTTTGGTTGTGTTTTTGTTTGCATTTTGTATTAAAAAATCAAACTCTTTTGAGTATTTTTGTTTGCCTTCGGCGCACAGCGATTCAAGATTTTTTAATGACTCCTCAACAGATTTGTTCCATATGGGGGTTGAGACTACACCCGGTTTTATTGATACAACTTTTAATGCTGGATTTTTAGACTCTAAAATCAAAGAGTTAAAGAACATATCAAGTGCCCGTTTAGAAACACAATAAGGTGAAATAAAGGGGAATATCCCGTAGCTTGCCATAGAACTGATGTTGACAATTCTGCAATCTTCAAGATTTTTCATAAGCGGCAATGCCTTCTGGGCTGTACGTATTGCACCGAATACATTTACCTCGAACTGCTTTTTTAGGATATCAACAGGAATATATTCAACAGGGCCGGCAAGTGCAATACCTGCATTGTTCACAAGTGCAAAAAGGTTATCAGTCATTGATTTTATTTTTTCAAACGCACAGTTAACGCTATCATCATTTGTAACATCTATAAATACAGGTATAATGCCAGAATGAAGCTGTTCAAGCAGTTCTTTGTCCTGAGGCTTTCTTATTCCTGCAAAGACTTTGAACCCTTTTTGTGCAAGTGCTTGTGCTGTTGCTTTTCCAAGGCCTGAAGAGGCTCCGGTTATTAAAACATATTTTTCCATAGTTTTGTTGTTATAATTTAGCTAAAAATTCTTCTTTTTTTATTTTTCTGCCGCAGCATTTGTCGTCATCACAGTAGCCCAGTCTTTCACATTTAGGAACCAGATAAGGGGCAAGCCATGGTTCTTCTTTTAAAAGTTCTTCGCACATCATTTTCACCATTGTGCGGATTTCATACTGTGCGCGGGTGCATAACCTTATATTTGCAATATGTATAAGCTCTCTCAGGTTCAAAGAGGCTACAATCGAACTTGCAGCGGCATTAGGCAGAACAAAACGCGCGTCTTCAGCGGGGATTCCTGCTTCTGTCATTTCTGTATAAAATTGTGAAATTTTGCCCATAAAATCTGTATATTTGGCAAGCAGCTGAGGATTTTTTTCAACCATAGGCGGGATAATATAATCAAATTGTCCTTTTTCTTTTACATAACGTTGTGATTTTTGAGAAAAAGACATGTGTCTGTGGCGGACAAGCTGATGCGTGCATGCTCTTGATACATTGGAAATTGCAAAAGAAACCTGTATATGTTCAATGGTGGAATAATGCCCTGATGATATAACTCTTTCAATGAGTTTAAGCATTTTTTCTTCATCAACGGCGTTGTCGTATATGTTCACGGGTGAATCTGCACTGTAGCAGGTTCTACAGGCAGTATAAATCGTTTTTAACATGTTTTCCGGTTTGGAAATAAGTTTAACTACAGGTTTATTGTTTTCCATAACTCTCCCCTATTTGATGTGTTTTATTTAATGATACCATTACAAAATAATTTTGTAAAAATGTGTTTATTTAAGGATGTATGTTGCCGGTGCTGAATTTAACGGTAAAAGAATGTCCGGTGACGTTAAGTTGCCCCCGGGCACAGGGGGGAGAACAAGTGTCCTACTCGTTGGTTATTCACCCCCCACCGGCTACTAACTTTGTGTCAATATTTGGTGGGCACGCATTCGCTGTCTTGGATTTGCTTATAGCTCAGCACTGTCGTTCGCTGCGCTTTGCTTATGCTCACTTCATGCTTCGCACACCAGACTAACTCCCGTCGGTCGTATCGTCCGTCCGCAAATCCGCTTTGCCCACCCTACGGTTCTGCTCAACACACAACAAAATGGCTGTCATCCTGAGGAGCGCAGCGCGCTCAGGATCTTACCGGTGATAAATGATAACAAAGAATGTTGGTCAGATTCTGAACACACACGTCTGATAAAAGAATCCAATGTCTGACGCTTCAGAATGCCAGTTTAACGGGTTGCTGTTTTATCCGGCCCCTCACCCCGGCCCTTTACTTATTGTCAGACCGCACCCCAGTGCTCACCACCTCAGTGGCGTGGGAGAATATTGAACATATACAACCGGCTGATAAACAATCGAAAACCGTTTGTTATCAAGCTTTTACATTTATTTACAAATAACATTTGAACACTTATTTTTTTTATAAAAATATGTTATACTACAATTGTAACAACAAGAAAGAGAAATACATGCACCGGGTACTTTTACTGAACAAAGCAAATGAACCTCTCAGAATATGCAGCTGGAAACGTGCATTAAAACTATTGTTAAATGGTAAAGCACGGTGTGAAAAAAGTATTACCAATATAGAAGACTATATCAGCATAAACAATACAGATATTCCCAAAGTTATAAAATTAAATTACGATGTGGCAGTTCCATACAGGGAACTGCCATTTTGTCGAATAAATGTATATGTAAGGGATGATTACACTTGCCAGTATTGCGGCAAAAAGCTGCACCCGTCTGAATTAACCCTTGACCATGTATACCCGAAATCACGTTTTGGCCCTGATATTTGGGAAAATATAGTCACCTGTTGTAAAGAATGCAATCAGTATAAAGCGGATAAAACACCGAAAGAAGCAGGAATGAAACTGTTACGCCGTCCGTTTAGACCTAAAGATTACTTTGAATACGAAATAAAAAAATACTCTTATACCGAACAAATATACTGGCGAAGGTGGATGTATAAATCAGCATGAGTACCGGCATAGTATAAATTTGAGTCAAATAAAGACCTGATAACTGCCGGCAATATTTCCGCTTTATTGGCAAAAAAAACAGAAGATAAACCCGCAATCATTAGTTGATATATAAATCGTTTAATTTTTTTGCGAGGTATTATCGCCTTTTATCCCTTTAAAATTAAACGCCTGTTTAATATTTATATGCTGAAAGTCAATAGAATCTATTGCATCATCCCACCTGTTATGATATTTTTCAGACACCTTGTTGCCTGCATAAGAGCCTGCTGACAAAGCCATAAATAGTGCAGGATATTTTATAAACCATTTTTTGTTATCTACCGCAAGCGATACCCCGGAGATTAAAACAGTAGGAACAAGCGAGTTTGCAATAAGTTCTTTTGCAGTTCTTTTGATTTTGTTATTATACCCGTCAATTTTTGCAACGGACATGCCTGTCAACGCCAGCATCGGCACTGCTGTTAAAAGGCTCATATTAGGCAATGAAAGCACAGTAAAAGCAGTTTTTTTAAACGGCTCGTTTACATAATTAAAATTCTTAAACACATTACTTTCAAAAAAAATTTTTTGTGTCTGTACGGATTGTTCCTGTTCCTGCTCTTGCTGTTTTTTAAAATATGGTCTGTTGAGAATAAATTTATGCGCAAAATCATTTGCAAGTATAGCGCCGACTATTCCGCCGAATGTTACAATCACGGCCCCTATTGACTGCCTGAGAATATATTCGGTTTGTTTAAGTACTATCTTTTCAAAATGGTTTTTGTTACACAATGCTTTTGCAACAGGATTTGCGGCAATAAATCCTGCCAGCGACCCTGTTAACATTGCGCTGTCATTTACCAGTACTGTTTTCTTTTTTGAGGGTTTTGCTCTTTCGTAATCCTGCAGCGTTTTGCCTGTGCTCACGGCAAGAAATACTGTCGGAGCTAAAATTCTCGGGCTTGTAATAGCTTTTGATACTTGTTTAATATTCATGTTGTTTTGTTTTTAAAGGTAAACTCGCTGTGCAAATAATATTAAACCGCTAAATATAATTTTTTGCCTCCTTTAGTTGTTTTGTAAAGAATTGTAACAGTATATACTAAAAAGTGAAATTCTACACTTCGTATATACTTTATATATATGTAAGCGTTAAATAAAATAAACGAGAAAACAAATCAAGATATTAAATAAGATGAGACTTTCACACTAACACTATCCTACCTAACTTCCTAACCTTCCCTTCCTATTAAAAGTATTGCTCTAATGATAAATTAGA
>CALUQS010000011.1 GCA_944322975.1 Candidatus Gastranaerophilales bacterium | reverse complement strand
ACTTCGGCATAGGATTATAATATTAAGGACATGCTAAGGTGTCAAGTCCTCAAACAGATTTTTTCAATATTTCATAAATTTCTTCTACAACAGGTGCCCAATCCCAATGCTGTTTTTGCTTAAAAATGGTCACACTGTCGTACCAAGGGGTTGTTTTAGTGTCGCTGAACCATCTCCACTCGCTGGCGTAAGGCAGCAGCAGAAATGTTTTCACTCCTAATGCACCGGCAAGGTTTGCTGCTGCCGTATCGATTGTTATAAACAAATCTAATGCCATTAGCTTTGAGGCTGTGTCAGCAAAATCTTTTACATCTTTGCCTATATCGATAATCTGCGGGTAGTCTTTAATCTGATTTAATTTATCATCTTTGACAAAGCTATAAAATTGGGCATTTTCAATATCCAATAAAGTAGAAAGTTCTTTGAGCGCGATTGCCCTGTTTTTATACCCGTCATAATTCCCTTGCCAGAAAAGACCGATTTTTTTCTTGTTGGTATTAAAACGCTCATCATCTGATTTTTCTGATTTTAAATATCCTTGAGAATATGGAATGTTATCAAATTCCAACCCGAGATGGCAGTTCAGATACATTATGTTGTCGCTGTAATCATAGTTGTCATCATCATTAAGAAGAATTTCAATATCTTTAAAGTTATTTTTGAACAAATTGTACAATGCTATGTGGGTTAAAAATTTTACATGTTTAAATTTGTTTTTTACAATATCTAAATATCTGCAAAACATTATCTGGTCGCCAAATCCGGAATCATAATAAACAAGAAGGGTTTTGTCTTTGTTCTCCCCGCCGTGCCAGTGATTTTTGTATAGAGAGTTTATTTCCGGTTTTTTTGTCATGTAGTATTTATACCCGTTTTTACAATCTTTTTGGGAAAGATAAGACATACCAAGTGCAAGAAGAGTTTGTTGGGCGGTCGGTTTTAGTTTTAGTGCGTCTTTAAGGCAATTTACTGACTCTTGGAAATTTCGTTCCATTCTGTATAAAACCCCGAGGTTATGCAAAGCTTCGTAATTTTTTTTAATTTTCAATGAGTTGATATAGGCCTCTTTAGCGGATTTGTAATCACGTTTTTGCTCGTATAAAAGTCCTATATTGTTTAACCCTACAGAATCTTCGGGAATTAGAGTAAGCGACTTTTTATAAAATTTTATCGCATAATCAACTTGCCCTGCTGTTTTTGCCAAAGCAGCAAAATTTCTTATAAATTCAACATTATTGGGTTCATATGTAATTGCTTTTTCAAAGCACTGCATAGCTTTTTCAAATATTTTTTGTTTATAAAAAGCAAAACCCAGATTTTGAAAATATTCAGCGCAGGGGAAACCCTCTACTGCGTATTCAAAGAATTTTTGCGCTTCCTGATAATTTTGCCGCTGTAAATAAATTAACCCCACAAGGTTTGAAACATCGGGTTGTTTTGGATTTTCGTTTAAAAATTCAAGATAAATTTTTTGGGCTTCATCGAATTTACCCTGTGCCTGAAGATTAAGTGCCTCTTGTATATCCGCCATACAACCTCTTTTATTGTCTTAATTCTTCGTGATAAATTCCGCCGCCGCAAATAGTTTCAATAACCTTAAGGAGAAACTCTCTCGGTGCATCCATGTGGTTTATGTAGAACTCTTTGTTGCCAAGATGGTTTATTTTTATTATACAGTTTTGACCTCTCTCTGCAGGTATAAACAAGGATGCAACCTCCTGTTCTAATACGGCATGCAGCTGGTCGTCTTCTTTTACGTTTTTTATTATTTCATTAAAATTGCCCTTGAGGGCTATTATCCTGTTTGAAATCATTGGCATTTCTACTCCGCGGTAAAGCGCCTGCGGCTGATTGTTCCATCTTGTTGTGAAACTTATTGTATTCCATAAAATATGCAGTATCAGGACTGTTTTTGACTCATCGGAATCAAAGTAAATATTGTCTGTTGCAACTCCTCTTGCCGCAAAGGATTGCTTTAAATATTCCACAGTAGCCTGCATGTTGTCGGCAATTTTTACAAAAGTTTCAGCTGCATTCATTGTAGAGCGCTGATACTCTAAAAACTGTTTGTACATGTGTGTTGAAACAAGATTAATCCTCTCTTGAATAACGGAAGATTTTCTAATCGATGTTTCCATGTTATCAAAGCTGTTAAAGTTGTTATCCAAATTATCTCTCTTATAATCTCTAGTGTCGTTTAGTTTAAACTATTTTTTTGACACATGTAACAATATTGTATACAAAATTTTACAATACATGTATATAATTTTTATTTTTTTTTACAATACAACACACTTATACAATCTTATAATATTTTTTTATAAAAGTAGTACATTAATACATTGAATATGTGTTGCTTTTTGGTTATTATTTGTATAATATTTTATCGAAAAGTTTTTAATTAAGGGTAAAAATGTTATGGCAAATGTTGCTAATTGTAAAAAATGCGGAGCCTTATTTTTACAAACTTCTAACAGAATAGAAGTATGCGATAAATGTTTTGAAGAACAAAATAAACTTCTTAGTGAAATTAACTCTTTTGTAATAATGTATCCGGAAGAAAGTATTGCTTTAGAAGATATTCTTAAAAAATTTAATCTTACTATTGATGAGTTTGAGTCATTCTTTGCCGCCGGTAAGTTTGTAAAAATTGCACAAAAAGTGACAATGAGATGTGCAAAATGCGGAAAAGTTGTTCCAATTGCAGGAAAAACAAATATGTTATGTTCAGCCTGCGCCAAAAAATTACAAAATGAAATTTAAAAACAGATGAAAATAGTAGTAGTAGGTTACGATAAAATGTTTTGCAACCTTATTTTGGGTTCAATAGAAGCTAAAAATAAAGTTGTAGGTGTTTTTCGCCACGAGCGTGTAAAAATACACCCGTTTTTTTTGTTTTTTAAAGATATTATTGCCCCGGGAAAAGATTATTCGTTCATTAAAAGTTTAAATCTAAACGAGATAAAAGCTACAAGTGTGAATTCCCAATCATTTCGCAAACAAATACTAAAACTCAATCCTGACATTATTCTCGTTGGTTCGTGGAGCGAAAAATTTAAAAAACAGATTATCGAACTTCCAAAGATAGGGACAATAAACTGTCATCCGTCATTGTTGCCAAAGTACAGGGGGCCGAACCCGTACATGCGGGTAATTATGAATGGTGAGACAGAAACCGGCATAACCTTTCATCTTATGGACGAACATCTTGACTCGGGACCGATATTAATGCAAAAAAAGATTCCCGTGTTGCAAGGGTTTAATGGCGACACAGGCGAGACTCTGAAAAATAAATGCTGTAACCTTGCCAAATCAGGGATTAAAGAACTTTTGACAACAATGAATAATGAAATGATTATACCCGCTAACCAAAACGAAAGAGAAGCCTCGTATTACCCTCAGGTTAGCGAAAAAGATATTCTAATAGATTTTTATAAATCCGCTGAAGAAATAAACCGTCTTTTGCGGGCGCTTACCCCGTGGCAGCCTGCATATATTGCGCATAAAAAAACTTTTTTGCAGGTAAAAACAATCAAATTTTTTGAAAACAAAACAAAATACCAAAAACCTGGTATGGTTTTGAAAAAGAATAAAAAAAATCTCTGGATTATAACAGGAGATAACAAAATTGCCAAAGTTAATGTCTCTAAACTTTTTTGCAAATTTGGTAAACTTTTGGCTCCGCTTTATATGAAATTCTGTATAAAAACCGGTGATGTATGCCTTTGATTTATTTTATTGACTGTTATTTTTAATATAAAATATTTATATGGATGAGATACAGAAACATTTTTTGGAAAAAATGAAGGAACTGGAAGAACCCGACAGCTGCTTTTTGGCTGCTGATTTTACTTCTGACAAATTTTGTATCGAACTTTCTTACCCCAGAAAAACTTTTATCAATGACATAAACAAAATTTTAAATAACTTGCCTTCTGAAGACAGAAACAATGTAACAACAGCATTTAATTTTGTTGTAGAAAACGATATTTTAAACGGCTGTCCGGAGTTAAACGACTCAGCAAATAAAGACATAAATGAGTGCGTTAAAAATTTTATTTTTAATAATAAAATTTCAATCAAAGAAAACAGCGGGTTGGCGGATTGTATTGAATGCATAACTAAAGCTCTGCCGGAATTTATCCCTTTAATCGGAAAAGTCCAGCACCACACACACGATTATACTGTTGATATCCATACCTTGAAAGTATTGCAGGGAGCCGTGTCTGACCCGAGATTTAATTTGCTTAACAACAACGACAAAAAAGTTTTAAAAATAGCAATACTTTTACATGATTTAACCAAAAAAGAATGCGAAATAGACAAAACTCATCCCCAATGCTCTGCTAATGCAGCTCAGGAAATTTTAAAAAGGTTTGATATGGAACAAAGTATAAAAGACAGGATTGTTCTTATTATAAGACAGCATGATTGGCTTGAAAGATACAATAAAGGTCTCACACCTGCAGCAGAGCTTGCCTCCGTGTTAAAAGACGGCAACAACTTTTTGATGGAATGCATACTTGCAAAGGCAGACTTAATAGCCGTACAAAAAAGCGAATTTTTCTACGAAAAATTTAAAGATGTCCTTTTGAAAGGAGAAAAAGAAATAAGCCTTTTGATAAACAAAGGATTTTATGCCGCATAAAAAATACTGCTATACAACGGTATTTTCAATAAAATTGCGATATTGCAGCGCCTGTGCAATATGAGAGCTTTCTATATCAGGGCTTTCATTCAAATCCGCTATTGTTCTTGCCAGTTTTAGTATTCTGTCATACGACCGGCCGGAGAGGTTAAATCTTGATATAGCAGTTTTAAGAAGGTTTTCGCTGTTTTCATCCAGTTTGCAAAAAATCTTGATTAATTCGGCGTTAAGCTGTGAATTTGTTAAAATATGATAGTCTTTATATCGCTGCGACTGGATTTTTCTTGCATTAACCACCCTTTTCCTTATTTCTGCAGAGGATTCTGACTTCGCTTTGTTATTTAATAATTCTTCAGGAGTAAGTCTAGGGACTTCAATTTGTATATCTATCCTGTCAAGCAGCGGTCCGGACAACCTTGCACGGTACCTTTGTATCTGAAATTCGCTGCAGGAGCAATGTTTTTGAGAATCCCCAAGATACCCGCACGGACAAGGATTCATTGCCCCGAGCAAAATAAAATCAGCCGGATATTTTATGCTGGTCTGTGCACGTGAAATAACAACCTCACCGTCTTCTAAGGGCTGGCGCAATACTTCCAGCACCTGCCTGGGAAATTCTACAATCTCGTCAAGAAATAACACGCCTCTGTGCGCAAGTGTAATTTCACCGGGTTTGGGGCGCGAACCGCCGCCTATTATCCCGACAGCAGACGCTGTATGATGCACTGCTCTGAACGGGCGTTTGTTAATAAGCGGATTGTCGCTGTGTAAAAGTCCCGATACGCTGTAAATTTTGGTTAACTCAATAGCTTCTTCAAGCTCCAGCGGCGGCAAAATAGACGCAAAGCTTTTTGATAAAAGTGTTTTGCCTGACCCCGGGGGACCTGTCATGAGAATGTTATGCCCGCCGGCAGCCGCTATTTCAAGCGCCTTTTTGGCCTTTACCTGCCCTTTTATATCTTTAAAATCAAACTCATAATGATTTGTGCTAAATTCATTTAAGTAGTCTTCAATATCGATTTCACAGGTCTCAAGCTCTTTTCTTTCCTGTGTATTTGCACAAAAATGCGCTACAACTTCGGCCAGCGTGTCTGCGCATAAAACTTTTATGCCGGGAACCAGAGCCGCTTCTTTAGCGTTTTCTCTCGGAACAACCACCTGTTTTATATCCAAATCTTTTAATCCTGAAACTATCGGCAAAATTCCGTTTACGGCTCTTAAAGACCCGTCTAAGGATAACTCGCCTAAAAAAGCAGTGTTTTTAATCAGCGTTTCATCGATCACACCGTCACGGGCAAGTATTCCGACAGCAATAGGCAAATCATAGTTGGTGCCTTCTTTTCTTATATCAGCAGGGGCAAGGTTTATTATTACTTTCTGGTTAGGAATGCTAAAGCCTGAGTTTTTAATTGCGGAACGGACTCTTTCTTTGGCTTCGGAAACAGCTGTGTCAGGCAGCCCGACAATTATGACAGCAGGGATGGAATTGATTAAATCAACTTCAACAATGATTTTGTAAGCCTCAAGCCCTATGACTGTAGATGTAATTACCTGTGATACCATAACAGGGTTTATATTATCATAAATTTCATTAAATTACATTAGTGTAATTGCCTGTGGTGTTTATTTGAACCAATACCCGAAGAAAGAGCATCCTGCTTCGTACGGCTCGTCACTTAGCATGCATATCGGGTCTAAAAATGCCAATCCCCGCCGAATATTGACGCAAAGAACCTTAAATTCCTTAAATACTCCCTCGCCACTGAGGTGAGCAAGAACTCTGTTCAAAACGATTGAGTCTAAATATTCTCCCTCGCCCCTCGGGGAGAGGGCTGGGGTGAGGGGCATAGGCTCTGAGTGTCCCCAAATGACCGAGGTAAGGGGGATTCAACAAAATACGCGTAAAAATCCAAAATCTTAAATCACCTCAAAACTCTTTGTAAATCGAGCTTATAGACGATTTAATTGTTCCTTGTTTGTAACAAATTGTAAAAGTTAAAAAATAAAGCGTTATAAATTCTGAAAATTGGGAATTATGTATATAGGAAGTAAAAAATAAAGGATATAAAGAATGAGTAGAAATATTAATACAAGAAAACAGCTAAAACCCTTGTCTCCCAACGATTTACGAGTTTCGGGGGGTGAAAATAGCCCTATGATAGAAATTGCAAACCTTTCCGGCATGTTGGATTGTGAAAACGCCTCTCTTATGTCCGACTCCACCGCCGGACGTTTCAGAATGCCAAAAAATACAGAGGGCCGGGGTGAGGCTAAAGAATTCACCTTAAACAGTCTCCCTCTCCCGCTGGGAGCGAATTTCCGGACGGGTGAAACCCGGGGAGCGAGGACATTGAGCCGGCTTGTGCAAAGCACAAAAGGCGAAACTGTCCGAGCAATAAGGAAATTCAAGACAGAGGGTTGGGGTGAGGGCAAACACTGGCAAAAAGCCTTGCAGACTGCAACATTATCTCTTGCGCTGTCCTTCTTCATCGCCGCACCGGTGATGGCGGCAGACACACCGCCTGTGCCGACATTAGACCGCGTAAAGGCTGAAAATACAACATTTATCAACTCTGCACACTCAACATATACATTGACAGAAATAACAGACCAGTATGCAGACTTACCTGAAAACGCAATTAAAGTATACATATCTGACAAAGAGTATTACTACACGCCCAACGAAGGCGATGACACTAAAGCATTAAAAACAATAGCGTCAACAGCGGGCTCGGTATTGGAAGAAACAACTGACCCGTTAAAAGCCTTGTATACAACCTCTGACGGCAAGTATTATACATATAACACCGACAAATTGCCAAACTCGGGCTATAAACTTACGCCATACACCCGTCCTGATGAAAGTGACCCATTGCCGGATAACGTAATCACACTATACAGCAAAAAAGATGTAATCAAGTACTTTGACCCGACAACAGGCGAAGAAGTCTCTTCTGACGCCTTGCAGGAAGGTGTGGACTATAAACAGGTAACAACAATCGAAACCACACCGGAATACTACTCAGTAGAGTTAAACAAAACTCAATACGGCGACCCGAACGGCACAACAACAATGACTTTTGGCTGGGAGAAGAACGCAGAAGGCGAACTTGAGTTTAAATCAAACCCTACAACACCCGTAGGTCAGACGATTACATATAAATACACAATTCCTGACAGCGGGTCTTTAGAACGCAGAGAAAATACAGAAGATAAATCATCTGAAACTATCACAGGCACATTTGTAAATAAAACAACCGGCAGCACCTCTGGCGACCAATATGGTGGAGCTATATACAATAATGGTGCAAATGCAAAACTTGGCAACATTAATGCTGATTTTATCGGCAACTATGCATCTTCTACTTATTATGACGCCGATGGCGGGGCTATTTATAACTATTATGGAACAATCGGAGATATAACCGGCGATTTTATAGGCAACTATGCGTCTTCGACTAGTGAGAGAGCCAATGGCGGGGCTATTAGTAACGCAGATTATGGAACAATCGAAAATATAACAGGTGACTTTATCGGCAACTATGCGTCCGGTTCTTATGCCTATGGCGGGGCGATTGATAACAGTGGAACAATCGGAAATATAACAGGCGATTTTATCGGGAACTATGCGTCAGGTTCTTCCGCTTATGGCGGGGCGATTTATAACTACGTTTATCAGGGTGAGGCAACAATAAGAAAAGTCACAGGTAATTTTATTGGCAACTATGCGACAGGTGATTATGCCTCTGGCGGAGCGATTTATAACTCTTATGGAACAATCGGAGATATAACAGGTGACTTTATCGGTAACTATGCGTCGTCTACTTATGATAACGCCTACGGCGGGGCGATTTATAACGGTAGAACAATCGAAAATATAACAGGCGATTTTATAAACAACTATGCGTCTGGGGATGAAAACTATGGCGGGGCGATTTATAACAGTGGAACAATCGAAAATATAACAGGCGATTTTATCGGCAACTATGCGTCAGGTTCTTCTGCTTATGGCGGGGCGATTTATAACTATTATTGGACAATCGGAGATATAACAGGCGATTTTATCGGCAACTATGCGTCAGGTTCTTCTGCTTGTGGCGGGGCGATTTATAACCGTGGAACAATCGATAATATAACCAGCGATTTTATCGGCAACTATGCGTCAGGTTCTTCTGCTTGTGGCGGGGCGATTTATAACCGTGGAACAATCGGAGATATAACCGGTGATTTTATAGGCAACTATGCGTCTGGGGATGAAAACTATGGCGGTGCGATTTATAACTATGGAACAATCGGAAATATAACAGGTGATTTTATCGAAAACTATACGTCTGGGGATGAAAACTATGGCGGGGCGATTTATAACAGTGGAACAATAGAAGATATAACAGGTGATTTTATCGGAAACTATGCCGGCAGTGGTGGTGCGCTATACAATAATAATACTATAGGAGAAATAAAAGGTAATTTTGTTGATAACTGCACAACAGGCAATGGAGGTGCAATAAGTAATGCAATAATCTATAACTCGGCATATGCAATCGGGTATCAACAAGGTGTTATCGAAAAAATAATTAATTCTAACTTTATTGGTAATTACGCTAAAGCAAATATTGCAAATGTTTCATCTAAAGGTGGTGCTATTTACTCAACATCAAATCTTAATATCATTGCAGAAAATGGCGGACAGTCGGTATTTTCTGGTAACTATACAGAATCAAACGGTGTAAAAACACCTAATGCAATATATATGGGAACAACAATTAATCCTGATAAAATACAAACTAGCATTATATCTATAGATAAAGAAAAAGCTATAATAGAAACAACGGCTCCTGCTATTGTACCTTCATTAACATTAAATGCCAACACAAACGGTACAATAGTTTTTAATGACACAATAGACGGAAATAAGGAAACAATTGTAACAACTACTTCTAAAGAGCTTGCAACAAGGGTATATGATCAAGACCTATACTCAACGATAGATGAATATTTAGAATATGTAAAAGATGGGAATGTTTGGTGGTATGAAGAAGGAATGACAGATGAAGAAATATTGAAATTTTCTTTAGAACAAAGTTACATTACTACAACAAACGAGGAAGTTGTGTCTGTAACTCAAACAACCGGCTACGACCTAAAACTAACCGGAGATGATTCCGGCAAAATAATCTTAAACAACGATATTATTAATGCAAACATATCTTTAGACAACACTAACCTTTATTTAGGTCGTGAAGATGTATTTGATAAGAGTGTTTCATTGTCTTTAAATTCCGGCTCAATCTATCTTAACAACAACTCGGTGGGCACAATGCATGTCCCCGTCTTGAACCTCAACGGAGATACAAATATTTCCGTAGATGTTGACCTTGCTAATGTCGAAATGGACAGAATAACAGCAGATACATACAACGTAGTTGAAGACGCTAACTTGAACGTTAACAACCTCGTATT
>CALUQS010000010.1 GCA_944322975.1 Candidatus Gastranaerophilales bacterium | reverse complement strand
TTCGCTGCGACACCATTGTCAATTTTTATACAGCACGGAGAAACTTCGTTTCTCACTTAGCTTGCCTCTATTCAAAACGATACTCAATCGTTTTGAACAGAGTTCTTGCTCCCCCGAGGGGCGAGGGGGTAATTAAGCTACGGCTAGGGAAATATGAATGTTTTGTAACAGTGGGCAGGCAGGGGCTGTGCCCCCACACCCCGGCCCTTTACTTATTGCCAGACCTCACCCCGGCGTTCACCCCAAGGTGGAGAGGGGGAATAATTTAGGCGAGGGACTACATTTCAGATGAATAATCCCACATATAAATCTGTCCGCAATATCTGCATACTGCATGTCTGTTCATGAAATTTAAGTCGGGTACAAATGTATAACCGTCAACTGTTATAACAATATCTCCGTTTTTATTGTATTCCTGTTTATAGTTTTTAGCCCCTTTATAATCCGGTGAAAACATAAGTTCAAATTTATCTTTTGATTTACAGTTTTTACAAACAAACATTATTCCCCGTCATCCTCATCCCGGATTTTTCTTTTAGATGGCTTACCTGCCCTTGCTGCCAGTTTTTCGGCTGCAATTTTTCCTGCGTAGTTTCTTTTGTTTATGTCTTTATAAAGGGCGCTGCAGCACAAACACCTTAATGGAAGAGTAAAGCCTGTTACGGCAAAACTTACAACCATTAATACTATTTGTTTTGCCACGTCATAGCTTTTAAGTGAAAATGGAATATTGTTCTGTGAAAGTATCGAATTGAAACCATCCAACGGCAGCAATCTTATATACTGTTCTACAGGGTATGAAAAGAATCCCCCCAGATCTCCGATGTCAAAGCCCCAGCTTATCAATCCGGGTACCAGCCAGTATGTTGTTATCCCCAGAACAATAAGCAGCAGCGCTGTTTTCCAGAAGTTGAATTTTACATATCCCACAGACGATTTTATTGCTTCAAAAGCACTTTTATCCTCTTCCAGCGCAAAAACCTGAAAACTTAAGGCGAGGTACACAAAAACTATAACCAGCAGTCCCCATAAAAGCGGAAATGATAAAACCAAATAAATTATTGAAATCAGAAGTAAAAACCAGATGTAAGAACCTGTACGCCTTTTTATAAGTTCGGTATGGACTCCTGTATCTTCTATAATTCCGCCCTCTAAAAGTGTGCTTGCCATGGAATTTAGCGCAGCAAGTGCAACTATATAATCCCAGAAGGCTTTACAAAAGATAAAAAAGCCCGGAAGGGTCAGCACAAGAAGAATTAAAAACACAAGAGGAATATTGTCAAAAATAGGGTTTTTATTTGTCAGTGCAGAAACATGCAATGTAAAAATGTATGACGCAAAAAATATCAAGACTATTCCGATAATTTGTCCAAATATCGGGAACGCCATGTATTTAAAGAACTTTTCGAAGTTTAGGAAATAGAGTTTAACTCCGTTAAAGAATATTTTCATTACACTTGCAAAAGCAGATTCTTTTTTAGTTTTTGCCATAATTTTCCTCTTTTAATTTATGTTTATATTAACATGTAAAGTATGGACAAGCAAAAAAATATAATAGAGCTTTTTAGGGGATTAACAGAGCAGGATTTTAGCGGGAAGGTGGATTTACACATACATTCCTGTTTTTCAGACGGAAAGTTAACACCTCAGGAACTGTTAAAAGACGCTCAAACCAAAGGGTATAGCCTTATTGCAATAGCTGATCACAACACACTTGACGCATATAAAAAAACAAATATTCTTGAAAGCGGAATGGTTGTTACTGCGATAGAATTTGACTGCTGGTACAGAGGCGTTCTTGTTCATCTATTGGGTTACGGGGTAGATATAAATAATACAGAGCTATTGAAACTATGCGCCAAAAATAAAAAAGAAACAGAAGCAGACATAGTAAGACTCTTTAATCACAGGCATCCAAAAGACGTAATTGCTGCTATACACAACGCAGGCGGGATTGCGGTTCTTGCACATCCGGCGTGCTACTGGGCTATAAATTTAGACCATTTTATAAAGTCATTGATTACTCTCGGCTTAGATGGTGTAGAATCGTATTATCCATACAGACGCCACAGAGGAATAATTAAATTTCATACTGCACAAACAGTACAAAAAATTGCACGAAAATATAATGTCATAATGACAGGCGGGTCTGATTCGCATGCACAAATAAACAGCATTTTTCACTAGTTGTTTATTCTATTACCTTTGCTCCCTGTTCTTCAACTTGCAGGGTCAGGATTTTAGATTTTACATTCAAGTCCAACCAGACTTTAGAAACTGTCTCTCTTATTTTGTTAAGGTTATTGCCGTATGATATAACAAGTACAGAAGGTCCGGCACCGCTTATGACTACCCCCATAACATTTTCTTCGTGTTTCAGGGCTTCATTAATCTCTTTTAAACCCGGTATTAATTTTTCTCTGTATTGTTGATGGAGTTTGTCTTGCAAAGCGATTTTCATTAATTTTTCATCGTGTGTATTAACAGCCTGAACCAGCATTGCCGTATGTTTAAGGTTAAATATAGCATCTTTCATCGGAACTTCAGCCGGCAATACGGAACGGGCAATATCTGTTGCAAGTTCGTAATCAGGAATACAAACAGTGATATTCCAATCTTTAGGCCAATCCATTTTACTGTATATAACGCTGCCGTCTTCTTCTATAGATGCAACCACAAAACCGCCGACAACCGCAGGGGTAATGTTATCAGGGTGATTTTCTATTTCTGTTGCAATAGAAAGTAATGCCGCTTCATCAGCCGGTCTGCCCAAAAGTTCATTGGCTGCAATCAAACCTCCTACTATTACCGCAGCAGAACTGCCAAGCCCTCTGGCTATTGGTATGTGTGTTTTTATTGTAATTTTTAATTCACTCGGGGTTTGCCCTATAGAATTGTACAAAAGCTCAATTGCTTTATAAACAATGTTATTCTCGTCCGTAGGAATAGAAATAATATCCTGTTCATGAGTTTCATCTATTATATTTATTTCTATACCTGTTCCGGGCATGATTGTTTCTTCAACAGTCACTATGTTGTATATAGGAAGCGCCAGACCGAGACAATCAAAACCGGGCCCTAAATTTGCAGTAGTAGCAGGTACTTTTACACTAACTTTCATATATAATCTTTTTCCTTTTCCAAAAAGATTATAACATAAGCAAAATTAAACAAATTTTTAAATTAATTTACAAGACCCGACGATTAATAATATAAAATTTTATCACTACTGTTATTTTAGATTCTTCTGTCTTTATATTTTTTATAAAAACTATACCAGTCAAGCTCTGTTATGCTTTCAAAAATATCGTATCCGACCAGTTTTTTGCAGATGTCTTTGTTAAGATTTTCTTCTTTTGTCATTAAAAGCCGGGCTTTCATTTCATCATAAAATCTGGCTTTTTTAAAAAACGGGGCTTCATAAAACAAAAAAGAGAACTGTGTATATTTATGCTGAAAAAAAGCGTATTTGTAGTCTTCGTAGTTGTTGGTTTTTTTGAGAAAATCTTCCATTTTGTTTATTATTTTAAAGATATCAAAAACCTTGTTGCCCAGAGAATTCATTGTAGAAGATGAGTTTTGTTTTCTGTACATATACATAGGGTCGTTGTTTAACACAATTGATTTTGCCAGTATAAGAGATTCAAGATTCATTAACTGGTCTTCAAAAATCAATCCCGGCAGACAGTTTAGATTGTTGCCTTGTAAAAAGTTTCTGTTATAAATCTTGTTACACACCGCCATATTACCGCTAAAAGGGTTCATGCAATCGTCAAAAATGTGGATATAATCAGGGTCTTGAAAATTTTTCCACTCGGTTATCTCAAAAAATTTAGATAAATAGACAGACTTTGGTTTATCTGTGTAAGAGCAGGCGTTAAAGATATATACATCAATATCTCTGTTTAATTTTTTCAGTTTTTTAACAAATTTTTGGTACAAACACAAAGATACCCAGTCATCAGCGTCAATAAAAGAAACATAGTCTCCTGTTGCTTCTGACAGTCCTGCATTTCTGGCTACGCTTTGCCCCTGATTTTTCTGGTTAATTATTTTTATGCGCGAATCCTTCCGGGCATATTTTTGTAAAACTTTTAAAGAATTATCTTTTGAGCCGTCATTAACACAAATTATTTCAAGATTTTCATATGTTTGCAAAATAATGGAATCCAAACACATTGGCAGAAATTTTTCGCAATTATAAACCGGTATTATAACAGAAATTTTAGGCATGCACGCCCCCTTGCCGCCCCGAGTTTTTTGCAGCTGCGCCGGCTTTTAAAAGAGAATCTATTACGTTTTTAAATTCATTATAATTCATATTTAAAATCATTCTCAAAAACTGATAAGTTTTTTCTTTTTGCAAAAGCTCCTGATTAAATTGTGAATAATCAATACCGGCATAATATTTTTTCAGCAGTTCAAACATTTGTCTTTGTATATCACCCTGCGTAACCGTTATTTTTTGAATCAAATCTTTAATCTGCACTATCATGATATGAGTCTTGTATTTTTCATATTTGCCGAGTTTTTTAAAAATACCGTTTCTTATTTGCTGTATTTCAAATATATCAGTAAATCTTTTATCTGCGCTAAAAATAATTGAGCCTTCTCTAAAAACTCTGTAAAAATAATACGGATTAAAATCAAAAGAAATTCTTCGGGCGCTTAAATAGCATTGTGCAAAATACGGAACATCCTCAAAAATTAAGCCCTGAGGAAATCTGAAATCTTTTATAAAATCATACCTGTAAATCTTTGCATAAGCGCTAACGTGCATATCAAAATATATTTCCGCAGGGACATCCTGTTCACAGAAATAACTTTTTTTAACGTATTTAAAAAACTTTTCTTTATCAAGAAAATCCCATACTTCGGGCTTGCTGGAATCTATCCTGGCAAGGCATAAATTGCAAAAAGCAAAGTCGCTGTTGTTTTCTTCAATATTTTTATACATATTAGCCAGCATCAGGGGGGATATATAATCATCAGAGTCAACAAAAATTACATATTTGCCCTCTGCTGCCTCAACTCCGGTGTTTCTTGCACCTGAAAGCCCAAGATTTTTTTGATGTATTACCTTTATTCTTTTATCAAATTTGGCATATCTTTCGCAAATTTCTCCGCTGGAATCTGTTGAACCGTCATCTACGCAAATAACTTCAAAATCTTTAAATGTTTGCATAACTATTGTATCCAAACATACATCAAGATAGTCTTCAACATTATATACAGGTACTATTACTGATATCTTGGTCATGATTTTATTTTAACGAAAAATTTATGATGTTAGACGCTTTAAATGTATGATTTTTTCTGTTAACAAATATTGTTTAGCAAAATTTCTTTTAATCTCATTCTTATTTTGTGGCGGATTGCTTTTATTGGTATATACTTAGTTAAGTTTTCCGCAATGTTGTTTTTTAAGTACATCTCTCTAACATATTTTTCTTCGCTAAAAATCAACGGTTTATATCCGCAAGAGAGCAAATCTTTCATGGCTTTGTTCATCAACGATATATTGCGTTTGTTCATTGATACTGCTGCTTTGTTTGTTCCTAATATTGCTGCGTATTCTTTTAAAGACCCCCACAATTTTGGGTTTTTAAGCGGATGGGGTGCAACAAAGGTATCTATATTGCAAAGCATTTTTAATTGTGCAGATAAACTCATATCTTCGGCAACGTATTTGTATGCCTGTAATTTTTCAGTACCTTCAAACATATGGTGCAGCCAGTTTTTTTTCAGAAACCAAGAGTGTCCGGCAAAATCTACTTTTTTAGGCTTTTTATTAGGGGCGCTCCATCCTATTCTTATGTAATTTTTGTACGGATAGTCTGAGGGATTTTTCATTAATATTCCTATTGTTCCGTAAATACCTTCTTTTTCCAGCATACAGGCATGGCAATTTTCCAGCCATCTTGAACCTGGTATTGTATCATCGTCAAAAATGCAAACATATTTGGATTTTGCCTGCATTGCAAATTGGAATCTGCCCCAAACGCCTATATTGGAGTTTGCTATTTTTATATTATCAAATTGTTTATTTAGATTTGGTGCCAAAACGGCTGCAGGTTCTGAATCAGGAACATCTTGGAATAAAAGGATTTCTGAAGGCTTTAACGTTTGTTCATTAATTGCTTTTAGCTGGAGTTCTAAATTTTCAGGTCTTTTGAATAAAGTGAGAACAACACTTACGTCGAAATCAGTTGTTTTAGGCTCAGGCATTATACAATTTCTTTTTGCATATTTGCTGTGAGGATTTTCGTAAGGTCTTGTGATTGTTTTGTGTATATATTTGTCTATTGCCGAGCCAAAATCTATATAACAGTTATTGGGGTTATTTTTATATAGTTCATAAATTAATGGTTCCGACATTGGGCCGGCTGAAATTACATAAAGCAAATTGTTTTTATGTTGAAAATCTTTTTTTATTTCTTCTAACAATTTTGCGGATTGATTATCCCAAAAATTAAAACAATCATCGGAAATGCTGTAATACTTTAAAATATTTAAATTCCCAATTTTGGAATTTTTTCCTCTGTAATTGCTTATTACAACAGCATCTCTTTTTAATGTTTCGAAATTTTTTAAAAACCGTGGATAGTTATTGTTTACAAAAATATTCGCAAAAGTGATATTTTTGCTTTTTATTCTTGAACTGTACCAGTAATAAGACGCTCTGTCGCAGCAAGGGCAAGAAATTCCGTATATAAAGTTTTCATTTTCTATATTTAACGTATTTAAAAGTGCAGAGCCTAATTTTGATATATAATCAGGTGAGACCCACCCCTCCTGAGCCTTTACGCTGCGACCTGTCATTATGGCTCTTTCTCCGTCTCCGTATCTTAGCAGGGCGAAATTTTCTTTATTTGTAATTTTTTCCCAGATTCGGTCGAATTCTTTATCAAGTTGTAATTTTTTCATATTCTTATTGGTACAAAAATTTTATACAATTTAAAGTATTTAAACATGGAAAACACGAACTGTCAATTCGTGTATTGTTTTTTTATTTTCAACAAAACTTATTTATATGGAAGATATCAAAAAACTATTTGGAAAAAGATTAAAGGCTCTAAGAGAAGATAAAAAACTTACTCAGGAAAAATTTGCCGAAAAAATTGATATAAGCAGCAGGGCGCTTTCAGCTATTGAGTGCGGAAAAAACTTTGTATCAGCTGAAACAATGACAAAGATTTGTATAGCATTGGAGGTTACACCAAAAATGTTATTTGATTTTGATTTTAAATATAAATCAAACAATGATATCAAGAATGGATTGATTCAGCTTATAGAAGGTAATGAGGCGCATCTTTTAAAAATTTATGAACTTATTGAGGCATATTTAAAATAGATATACGACATGTTCAATATTTTTTGTCGTATATCTATTTTGAGAATAAATAATTATTTTATAATTTTTGAATAATTTCGATTTCGTTTCCGTCAGGGTCTTTGATAAAAGCTATTTTAGATCCGGCTTCTTCCATTACAAAAGGTTCATAAAGATATTCACCGCCAAAAGCTTTAAATTTTTTATCGAATTTATCCATGTCATCTGTTTCAATTGCAAAATGTCCGAAGGCGTTTCCGTTTGTATAACCTTCTTTGGGTGTTTCAAAATTCTGGGTTAATTCTATTTCAAAATCGCTGTCATTTCCTTTTAAAAAGTGGAGGATGCTGTCTTCCAGTTTTATTTCATGAGTCTTTTGTAAACCTAAAAGCTCTGTATAAAATTTCATTGAAGCTTCAATATCTTTTACCCTTATCATTGCGTGTAGAATTTTCATATTACCTCCTTAAAATTGTAAATAATACAACAGGTTAATCATAACATATCATTGTTTTTTTTACTTGAATTGGTATAGTTTATTGTAAACGGGGAGCAAGTTATGACACAGTTGCAACAAACAGTTTTATTTGTTATTGATGATTTGGAGCTTAAGTATTTTGAGTTTAATGACCTTGTAACAAATTTTTGGCTGATTAAAGAGCTTTTACAAAGAGATTTTGAGGTTTTTATTACCGTAAAAAACAAACTTTTTACGGAGGATGAATACGCTAAAGCCGTATGCTGGCAGGCTTATGTTAAGGATAACAATATTTTTTACAAAAAAGATTGCCCCAAAGAGTATATTATTGAACACTTTGATGTTGTCTTTTTCAGACCGGACCCGCCGGTTGATATTGATTATATAAACGCTTGTCACGTGTTTGATTATGTTGACATTGAACGCAGTGTGATGATAAATAATCCTATTGCCATCAAAAATTTTAATGAAAAGTTTCATCTCAACTACTTTAACCGTTTTGCGCCCAGAAACATTGTTACTGCCGATGCCGACAGAATAAAAAACTTTGTGCTTGAACACAAAAAAGCCGTTATAAAACCCTTGAATCGTTGTTTTGGCAGCGGGGTGTATTACCTTGATACACAAGAAAGAAATATTAATGCCATAATAAAAAATCTTACAAACGAAGGCAAAACAATGGTTATGGTGCAGGAATACATAGAAGAGGCCGCACAGGGTGATAAAAGAATACTTATTTTAGGAGAGCATGTTTTTGATGAGTGCATAATAAAGCTCCCGGGCAAAGATGATTTCAAGTTCAGCGTACATGCCGACAAATATTTTAAAACTTCCACCCTTACCCCCGAAGAAAAGAAAATGGCACAGGAAGTTGCAAAATATCTCAATTCGGTTGAACTTTATATGGCAGGTCTTGATGTTGCAGGCGGAAAGATTATGGAAATTAACGTAACAAGCCCGTGCTATTTTATCAGAGAAATTAACGCCCACAACAACGAAAAATTTCAGGATGTTCTTATGGACAAACTGACCGAACTTATTGAACATAACCAGGGGAAAATACCTGCATCTTTATGCTTAAACAGACATTGATAAACAATGAAGAACATCTTATTACTCACGAAAGCCAGCTTACGGAAATCTTTTTTTCGGGCTGTAAAACACGCGATATTATTGCCCAAAAACGTGTCGGACTCGAGTTTGAAAAACTCCCCGTTTGCCAAAAAGATTTTAAAGCTGCATCGTATCAAGAGATTGCAAAATTTTTAACCGCTTTAAAAAACAACAGCCGGCAATGGACTCAGGGGGTATATGAAGATAAGGCTCTTCTCGGGCTTGTTTCAGATGATGGTGTAATTACTCTTGAACCCGGTTCTCAGACGGAATTGAGCCTTAAACCATTGAAGAACATAGATACAATTGCAAAAATTCTTCAAAACTACAATAAAGTTACGGCTGAGCTTGCTCAAGAACACGGGATTATATGGCTTGGCTGCGGAATACAGCCTGTTTCTACATACCGCAATATAAATATTATCCCCAAAAAACGTTATGAATATATGACAAAATACCTGCCTTCTGTAGCAAAAAAACCGCTTGTGATGATGAGAGAAACCGCAGGTATTCAGGCAAGTTTTGACTATTCTGACGAAAAGGATGCAATGCAAAAATTTGCATTTGCGCTAAAATTATCGCCTTTTGTCAGTGCTATATATGCTAACTCTCCGATTAGAAACAGCAGACTTACAAAATATAAATCTAACCGTGCAGCAAGCTGGCTTGAAACAGACAATGACCGATGCGGGCTTGTTAGTCCAAAGGTTTTTAGCGGTGATTTTTCTTTTGAAGAGTATGCACAAATTCTTCTGGACGTTCCGATGATTTTTATTGAACGCTATATAAACGGGGTTAAAAAATCGTTAAGAGTTGAAAATTTAACCTTCCGCAAGTTTATGAAACAAGGATATCAAGGCTTTTATCCGAATAAAGACGATTGGTCTACCCATCTAAGCCTCTATTTCCCCGATGTACGGATTAAATCTTATATAGAAATAAGAAACCACGACAATCAGCGCAGAGATTTAATATGCTCCGTGCCGGCGCTGTGGAAAGGTCTTTTGTATAATAACGAGGCTATGCGGGCTGTTTTGGATATTTTAAAAAATCTTACGTATTTTGATTTTGAATATGTACGAAGAAAAACTCTAAAATACGGTTTAGATATGAAAATAAAACATTTGCCGCTTAAAGATATTGCAAAAGAGATAGTAGATATTTCATATCAAAGTCTTAAATCTTATTCCAAAGGCGAAGAAAATTTTCTTGAACCGTTAAAAGAATACACAGACAACGGGATTACACCGGCTGATGTTGTAATTAAAAACTTTAATACAACTTGGAACGGCAACATTTCAAAATTCATAGAATATTGTCAATTAAAATAATGCTTGAGACTTTAGTTCTGTTCAAAGAACATAAGTCAAATCAGCCGATGTATGAAATAAAAGTCTTTTGATAAGATTAATCCAACCGTTTAATTATTTCTGTTGTAAATTCTGTAGTTGTTGCGTTTCCGCCAAGGTCGCAGGTCAAAACTTTTCCTTCTTCCAATACGGAATAAAGTGCTTTTTCTATTTTTTGTGCTTTTTCATCTTCTCCTATATATTTGAGCATATTTATCGCACAAATTAGCAGAGCTGACGGATTAGCTTTATTTTGTCCTTTTATATCCGGTGCCGAACCGTGTACAGGCTCAAATACGGCACACACGTCACCTATGTTTGCCCCCTGTGCAACACCGAGTCCGCCTATCAGTCCGGCTGTAAGGTCGGATACGATGTCGCCGTATAAGTTTGGTAAAAGTAAGACATCAAACTGCTGGGGTTTTTGAACAAGCTGCATACATAAATTGTCTACAAGAATTTCTTTATATTCTATTTCTGGATAATCATCAGCAACATTTCTTGCCGCCTCAAGGAACAACCCGTCAGACAGCTTGCATATATTGGCTTTTGTTACTGCATGGAGTTTTTTTCTTCCGTGTTTGACCGCATATTCAAATGCATATTTTGCTATACGTGTGGAAGCGGCTCTTGTGATTATTTTTATTGATTCAGCCGTGTCATCATCAATTTTTCTTTCTATACCTGCGTATAAATCTTCTGTATTTTCCCTGACTACAACTATATCAACGTTTTGAAACGGTGTGTTTATTCCTTTGATATTTTTGCAGGGACGCAGGTTTGCATAAAGGTCGAGTTCTTTTCTTAAAGCAACATTTACACTGCGGAAACCTTTGCCTATAGGGGTTGTGACAGGTGCTTTCAGGGCAACTTTATTTAACTTTACAGATTCTATAACTCTTTGCGGTAAAACAACACCTTCTTTTTGGGCAACATCTGCTCCGGCTGTTTGAATATCCCAATCAATTTCAACACCGGCTTTATCCAGCACAAGCATAACAGCATCGGAAATTTCGGGCCCTATACCGTCTCCCGGGATTAGAGTAACTCTCTTCATTTAATTTTCCTTTTCTTTTAAAACATCTATCAACAGTTTTATTGCCTGTTTTGCAAACAAATACTTTATAATAACTCTGGGGAGTTTCGGATTAACGTTATATTTGTGAACATGCATTTCGTCTTTAGTTCCGACACCTATGTAAACCAGCCCGACAGGTTTTTCATCAGTGCCGCCGGTTGGGCCTGCAATACCGGTTGTTGCCAGAGCATAATCACAGCCTGTTGTTTCAATCAGACCTTCAACCATTTCACCTGCTGTTTGTACACTCACTGCTCCGTATTGGGAAAGTGTTTGTGAGCTTACGTGCAGATATTTTTCTTTAGTTTCATTTGCATACGTAACAAAGTTGGAATGTGTATAGGCAGAACTTCCTGATATATCAGTCATAAGAGAACTTATCAGTCCGCCGGTACAGGATTCTGCCACTGACAGAGTTTTTTGCTTTTCTATAAGCAGTTTGGCTGCAATATAAGGCTCTTTAAGACCGGAGATGAGATTAAACAGTTTTAAATATGTAAAAATATTTTCTTTCATAAAATCTTATTCTCCAATCATTAAAATATGTTTAGTAAATTCGTTTAATGCAAAGGTATATCAAGCGGGTGTGTCAAAAGTATGGTGATATTTGTTCCCGGTGCAAGCACAACCTCGTTTCCTTTTTTGAACAAGTCAACAATATCAGCACCGACATAATATATAATCCCGCCTATGCTGCCGCCTACTGCACCTACAGGAACACAAAGATATTGCATGTTTTCGCCTGTACCTTTGCCCCAGTCAATTGCTTTGGAGACAATATTTTTTGTGTTTTCCCAATTCTGTTGGATTGCATAACCGTAGTTTCCTCCGGAATATACCCCGCCGTCAAGCGTAATTTCGCTGTATCCGTATAGTCCTGCTGTTATAGGAACCTGTTTGCCGTTTGGTGTAACTATATGGTCAAAACTAAAATAGACAACAGCACTGCGTGAAAGTCTTTTTGCCGGAGTAATTTTATTTATGGTGCCGCGTAGAACCGAACCGGCCGGCAACGCAATTTGTCCGTCAACTATCTTGTCCTCTTTCAGCATAGCGGAAAACTCATCACCCATATCGCCCATACGGGAAGAAATTTCATCCAGCAATTCGAGTTTCATTGTTGTTCCAGCAGGCAATCTTACAGCCTGAACATCACCGTGCATTCTTTTATTTGTATTTGCAGCAAAAGACTGAGCACTGAATCCTATAAAAAGTCCTGCTATCAGCAAGCAGTATGCAATATATTTTTTCATTGTAAACCTCTCTTGTCATCTATAAATATTATTGTAAATATTTGCGTAAAAATTGCAAGATTATTGAATTTCTTCATATAAAGAAGATGCCTCTTGCACTGAAATGTTGCCTGCGGGAATTTTTATAACTTTTACGCTGATGCTTTTGTTAAAGTGCACCAGTGTAATAATATCGCCTTCTTTTAGTTGTTTTGACGGCTTTGCAGGTATGTTATTTACAAGGACGCGTCCCTGATCTGATACATCATTGGCAACTGTTCTTCTTTTTATCAGTCTTGAAACTTTTAAAAATTTATCTAATCTCATAGTTTTAATATTTTATCAAAAATATTTTTAATCTTAAATATTTATTTTTTATTTTGTCTATAACCGCTCTTAATATTTCTTAATAATATACTCCCTTTACATGATGTGTAATTCTCTTAATTTTAGCAAAATGTAATTAATATTATTAGGCTGAAAAGTCGGGAGAGGTTAAAATGGTAGGCTCAATAGGTTCAATTTCAAGCAGTATTTATCAGTATCAACTTTCTATGCCGGAATCTGTTCAAACATCTCAGGCAATGAGTTTTGATGAGCTGATTTCTTCAGGAAAAATTGAAAATCAGGAGGCCGATTCGCAAAATTCTGTTTTTGCAATGCAATCAGGCGGTTCCGGTTCTTCATCATCTTCGAGCAGTGCAAACAGTGAAATGGACTTAAATAATGACGGTCAGGTTACGATAGATGAAGTTATCCGCTACATGCAGATGCAAATGGTGGATAAAATGTCAGAGCAGATGAGTTCGGAAGACGGGGCTTTTGAAATGGGTCAGCAGGGTAGTGAACAAAATTCTGCTATTGAAGATTTTAAAACCAAACAGGCAGCAGGTGCTTATCAATCGGTTCAAAATTCTATTGTTGATATGATGGCTTCAAGTTTTAGTGTTTAATGAATCCTGTGTTGTTGTAAGTTGTATATTCAACAAAGTATCACAATACTTTGTTGTTATTCCTATGATATCTCTACACCCTGTTTGTAATTTTTAGATTGATGCAAACTATAAAAAAAATAACGCTTGTTTACTTTTCTTTCAGGCAATTGTGCTTTGTAATCATGCCTATTTGTACAAAAATTATTTTCGTATCATAATTATAGTGATGGAAACAATCCAATCGTGATTTTTTAAGAATTAATCGTGATAAATCACATAAGTTCAAAAGAAAGGTGAACACATGCTAAAAGAACAATTAGACAAAATCATGCGTCCGAAAGCAATTGCTGTTATCGGTGCATCAACAAAGGACCACACTATTGGTTCTGACATCATGAAAAGATTGAAAGAATATAATTTTACGGGTGATATTTATCCTGTTAACCCTAAAGGCGGAGAAATTCAAGGTTTTAAAGCTTATACAAACGTTAAAGAAATTCCCGGCGATGTTGATTTAGCTATCATTGTTATTGCACAAAAATTTGTATTAAACGCAATTGACGAATGCCATGAAAAAGGTATCAAAGGAATTTGTATTATATCAGCAGGCTTTAAAGAAGCAGGTGCAGAAGGTGCCGAAGCTGAAAAACAACTCGTTGCAAAATTAAAAGAATACGGTATGAGATGCGTTGGCCCTAACTGCTTAGGTGTTGTAAACACTGCTCCTGATATCAGAATGGATGGCTGCTTTGCTGAATCTCTTCCGGAAAGAGGCAATATCGGTTTTGTTTCTCAATCAGGTGCATTAGGCGGCGGTATTTTAAACATTTTAAAAGACCTCAACTTAGGTTTTGCACAGTTCATTTCAATCGGCAACCAGGCTGATGTTAATGCTGAAACTGCTATTGAATACTGGGAAAACGAAGACGATGTACAACAGATTTTGTTATACATGGAATCTATCCAAAATCCGGCTAACTTTAGAAAATTAGCAACAAGAGTAACAAAGAAAAAACCTATCCTTGCATTAAAAGCGGGACGTTCTGCAGCAGGTGCTTCAGCTGCCTCTTCTCACACAGGTTCTTTAGCCGGTGCCGACAAAGCTGCTAATGCTTTGTTGCATCAGTCAGGGGTAATCAGAGAATACTCTTTGAAAAATCTTTTTGCTACAGCTAAAGTTTTTGCTACTTCTCCGATACCGAAAGGCGACAGAGTAGC
>CALUQS010000009.1 GCA_944322975.1 Candidatus Gastranaerophilales bacterium | reverse complement strand
GAGAATTTTTAGAATAAAAATTCGAAACGGAATACTAAACCTTGTGAACGCCAATAATTCAAGACAGCGGAATCGGACTGGCACGCCAAGGACTCCGTTTCGAGTTGACTAAATGTCAAGTCGAAATGGAGGCAGGCTAAGTCAAAAGCGTAGCTTTTGCGTGCCGTATAGAAATCGAACCCAGTGCCACTGTGAAGGGCTACGTTCAGGAGCCCGTAACGTCCGATTTCAAGACAGAGGGCCGGGGTGAGGGCTCCAATTTGTAAACAAATATTACGATTTTATGTTGATTTATTAAATTTTTTCATTAAATTGTTTTTATTAATATACAAGGTTTTAGTTATACAAAAGAAGAGTACTAATGGACAATCAAAACAACAATGAGTTAAAAATTGTGTTTGATACGACTCCGACACTATTTAACTTAAAGCAAAAAGCTTCACAAATTCAAAATATTTATTCACTGCGCAACAAAATTGGCGAGCTTGTTAGTTTTGTGCAGGCAAACAAACTGGGCTACAGCAATTAAAGATTTCATATAGTGATTCGGTGCAATAAATTGCACCCATACTGACTATTAGCGAATCATGTAACATATACAAGGATGCACTCGTCTACAAGCTAAGTTCTGCCCAGACATTTTCAGACAGCCGGACATATTCTGTTTTGACCGTCATGTGATTTGCGGCTGTAACATATAAAATTTGTGATAAAATTAGTTTTATGAGCTTTGCGCAAATACTGAAAATAAAATCAAAAATTGTTGTTGGTGATACGTTTGGTGCAATTAATTCTGCAATAATAACCCTTCCGCAGGCGCTGGCATTCGGTGTTGCAACAGGTTTTGGCGCAGGGGCAGGTTTGTGGGGTGCAATTATACTATGCTTTGCTGCGGGTCTGCTTGGGCCGCGCATACCTGTAATATCGGGGACAACAGGCCCTGTGGCAATAGTTGTTGCTTCGATGATGCTGGCTTTGAACAATAATATGCAGGCGGCTGTAACAGTGCTTTTGCTGGCGGCTTTGCTGCAGTTGTTTGCTTCAATAACCAATTTGCCGAATCTCGTAAAATACATTCCTTATCCGGTTATATCAGGTTTTATGAACGGAGTGGGGATAATAATTATCATTTTACAGCTTAACCCTCTTATGGGGCACAAGGCAATGCCATCCACTGTTTCGACAGTATTAAATCTGCACACAAGCATACTTACGCTGAATCATTCAGCCTTGTTTATCGGCTTGATAACGCTGGCTATAGTGTTTTTTACCCCAAAATCTGTTAATAAAATCATTCCCTCGCAGATTGTTGCGCTTATTTTTTGCACGTGGCTTTCCGTGAAAACGGGGCTTAATGTTGAAAGAATCAATGAGGTTGCTGTTGCGTTTCCCGGATTTGTTGCGCCGTATTTTGACATTAATCATATAATTGAGTATCTGCCCTATGTTTTTACGGTGGCAATTGTGTTTTCAGCGGAAAGTATGCTGACTGGGCTTGTTACAGACTCTTTAACCAAAACAAGGCATAACCCCAAACATCTTCTCGCTGCACAGGGATTGGGCAATATGCTGTGCGCTCTGACAGGTTCTTTGGGCGGAACCGCGGCGACCATGCGTACGGTAGCCGCCATAAACGCAGGCGCAACAACAAAATTGTGCGCGTTTATTAATCCTGTTATACTTATAATCCTTTTGTTTAAGTGTTCGGGCTTTGTTGCCCAAATTCCGCTGGCAGTGCTTGCCGCAATATTAATAAAAATAGGTTATGACATTATAGATGTAAAACTTTTAAAGGTGCTTAAATATGCGCCTAAAGACGACCTTTATGTGTTATTCCTTGTGTTTTTGCTGACTGTATTTTATAACCTTATTTTTGCGGTTGGCGCGGGTATAACGCTTGCGGCGCTTTTGTATGCAAAACGGGTGGCGGATAAGGCAAAGCTTGTACACAAACCTGTTTATGATGAAGAGATAATGGAGCTTGAAAAGGTTCTGGAACAGGATTACAAACATAAAATAAGAGTAGTGCACATAAGCGGGCAATTCTTTTTTGGTTCTGCAACCCAGTTGATTTCAAAGTTTGAAGATATGCTGGGGACAAAATATCTTATCTTAAACTATGAATCTGATGATTTACTGGATATATCGGCAATATTTGCACTTGAGGATATTATATTAAGACTGCAGTCTCAGGAAGTAAAAATTATACTTGTTATTAAAAACGAAAACGTTTTAAAACAGCTGCAAAACCATAAGATAACAGAGCAAATCGGAGATAAACAGGTCTTTTATAATGAACTTAATGCCATTGACTACGCTAAAGAAAAACTTTTGCAGGAAAATTTGTGATTAGCGGATTTTGTGCGGCTGTGGTGTCGAACGAAGTGAGCGAACAGCCATGTGAACAAGGTTAATGGAGTTGAGAATTTTTAGAATAAAAATTCGAAACGGAATTCCAAACCTTGTGAACGCCAATAATTCAAGACAGCGAATTTTGTGCAGGCACGCCGCGGGCGCAGCCCCCAGTGCCTATGTGAACAAGGTTAATGGAGTGGAGAATTTTTAGAATAAAAATTCGAAACGGAATTCTAAACCTTGTGAACGCCAATAATCCAAGACTAAATATCATATTTTATGAGAGGTAGAACCGGCACAAAAAAAACACCCAAAACGGGTGTTTTTTTATTAAAATTTTAAAATTGCCGATGGCCACTCTGCCGAGAAAAACAAGACTAAATGTCTTGTTTTTCGAGAGGTAGAACCGGCACAAAAAAACACCCTAAACGGGTGTTTTTTTATTAAAATTTTAAAATTGCCGATGGCCGGAGTCGAACCGGCACGTTGCGCAAACCACACAAGATTTTGAGTCTAGCACGTCTACCAATTTCATCACATCGGCATATAGATTATTTATTTAAATATAGATTGTTTATTTAATTTTCAAGATTGTTGCCACTGTGATGAACCTGGCAGACTTTAATTTAAAGTTTTCTCCGCTTCGCTGCGGTCAGTCATCACATCGGCATATACAAATTTTCAAAGCACAAAAATGCTGTAAGTCTATTCTACCAGAACAATTTTAAATTTCCAGTATTAATTTTTAAAATTTAATCTGTGATTTGTAACATTTCTGTCATAAACTTTTCATAATGTCGGTTTAGGGGTTTAATTAATAATAGTCTGGAAGAAAATATTTTTATGAAAATCTTAAGTTTAACAAACCATCATTTTGCTGCACCTTCATTCAAAAGAGCCCCCTCAGAGGATATAAAAGTCCCGTGGAACGGCAAGCCTGAGACTGAAGAATACCCTAAAGCCATTGCTGATGCAAAAGAATTTTTAGGGATAAAAAATCTTGCGCTCATTTTGCACCAGTCCTCGTTTCCCGTAAAAAACAGGGATTTATTTATCGGTTCTCACATAAACGATAAAGCTCTTGAGCTTAATAAATTTCTCCAATTCCACGGTTTTGATTCAATCCAGCTGGGGCCCCCGGGGTTAACAAAACTGTCGCCGTATCAGTCATCAATAAATTCTAAAAATTATCTCTACACTGATATGGAAAAGTTTGCCACTGACGAATACGCAAATTTATTAACAATAAACGATGTGCGGGAAGAAATCAAAAAAGTTGATAAAAACGGAAAATACGAAACAACTTCTGACCAGACAAACTTCAACAAAGCTTTTTATGTGGTGGATAAACTCTATGACAAAGCCTATACAAGATTCAGTGAAAAATTAAAAAACGGTGACAGTGCCGCGCAAAAACTCAACACAGAGTTTGAGCAATTCAAAAAATCACAGAATGACTGGCTGGAAAAAGATTCTGTATTTATACTGCTGCGCAATCTCTTAAGGATGGATGACAACTTTTTTGAATGGCCGGATATGTGCAGAAACCTATTTGAGTACATACAGGATAGTGACTCTCCCTTCCATGATGAGGCGGTTGAATATTATAAACGACTGAATCAAAAATACAAAAAAGATATTGATATTTATAAATTTAAACAGTTTATTGTTGACAAACAAGAACATGAGTTTCAAAACGTCAACGGAAAGCTCCCCTATAGCACCGACGCAATTATAGGGTTTCATATGATGGATTATTATGCCCATAAAGATGCATTTTTGCCGGGTTACAGGGTCGGAACACCATACGGAGGAGAGGGGTGTGCTATCGGCAACGGTTCACAATGGGGCAGCAACCAGACATGGGATATTCCTGTTCTCAACCCTAAAAAACTGTTTATAAAAGATGATGACGGAAATATTACCGGACTGGGTTCTGCCGGTAAACTTATCAAACAAAAATTTGAAAAACTGCTTGATACATATGAAAACATCCGTATTGACCACGTGATAGGTATCATAGACCCCTGGCTTTACGACAAAAACAAAGTAGAGGTAAAAATCGGACGTTATCCGTGGGAAGACCAGAATGTGCCCGAACATGTCATCTACAAAAATGCCCACGGGGCTAACATCAGTATGATGCACAAACCCGATACATTCAGCTATAACAAGGGTTGGGACAGATATATTACAGACCTTATAAATGAAGATATAAAAAACATGCCGGATATTGACCCGGACGGCGACTATGCAAAAATCATAGACGAGATTTTGCTTCCGCTGTTTAAAGAAAAAGGCGTAAACCCCATGGATATGGCCTGGGAAACGCTTGGCTGCGATACCCCGAAATTCAATGAAGTCTTTAATAAAAACCGTAACGGTCACTACCTTCCGGAAATCACATCGGCGTACGAATGGCAGATTCAAAAACGGCTTTCCGACCCGAGACATAAGGAAGACACTGTTATTTTAGGCTGCCATGACCATGGCCCTTTTGCTCAGGTTTGCGACGACGACTTTTATAATCAAAAAAATTGCCCGAACGGGATTTACGAAGAAAACTATATTGTCGGAGGACTTTACCCCGAAAAAAACAATGAACAGAGAAAACAAATAATGGACCAGCTAAGATGGGACAGACGCCTCAGGGTCAAATTGAAGTTTGCGGAAATGTTTAGATATGCGCAAAAAATCCAGCTTACGTTTATGGACTTTTTCGGTCTGGATAAAGCCTATAACTATGCGGGAACCCAAAACCCCGACAACTGGAAACTGCGTCTGACAAAAAATTATAAAGAAAATTACTATAAAGCTCTGGAATGGAAACCTGGAGACAAGGGTGTGAACAATGTTGCTCTTAACATGCCCGAAGAGCTTAAACGACCTGTAATATCAAAAATAGTCAGCGAACAAAACGGTGATTTGAATACAAAAAATCACCTTGTTGAAAGACTGGATTACTTTGAAAAAATACTAAAAACACCGCAAGAGTCTTGATAATTTCATATAGAGATTCGGTGCAATAAATTGCACCCTGCTGACGGGTTAACTAATGCCAATAAACACAAAAAAAGACTCCGATATACGGAGTCTTTTTTATTTTATCTTTGTTGTTATTTCTGCAAAAACGGCGGGATGTCGATTATGCTCATCAAATCACTCTGCGTTTTTTGCGGTGAAATAGCCGGTTTGGGCTGTTGCTGCTGAATATTTCCAGCCAATGCCGGAGCCGGAGCCGCATTTAAAGAAGCGCCTGTATTGAAAGAACTTGAGAAGAAATCAGCAGCGCTTAAAGATTTAACTGCTTCTTTTTTCTGAGGAGATTCAATACCCTTCATTTCAAAACCTGTTGCAATAACAGTAATCTGAATTTCTCCCTGAATTCTGTCATCAATTACAGAACCGAATGTAACAATTGCATCTTCTGCAACTGCATCGTGTATAACCTGTGCAGCTTCTGTAACTTCATGCAATGTCATATCAGAACCGCCGGTTACGTTCATAATTATGCCGGAAGCACCGTTTATTGAAGTTTCAAGCAGCGGAGAATTTATAGCGAGCTTAGCAGCCTCCATAGCTCTGCCTTCGCCGGTTCCGCGGCCTATACCCATCAAAGCTGAACCGCTGGACTGCATAACAGCTTTTACGTCGGCAAAATCAACGTTTATTAAGCCGGGTACCGTAATGATATCAGATATGCCCTGAACACCTCTTAAAAGGACTTCATCAACAACCTGAAAAGCTTCTTTCATTGTTGTTCTTCTTTCAACAACTTCTAAAAGTTTGTCGTTAGGTATAACAATGAGAGCGTCAACAGTTTCTTTTAATTTTTCAAGTCCCTGCATAGCCTGATTCATACGGCGTTTGCCTTCAAAACTAAACGGTTTTGTAACGACACCGATAGTCAAAGCGCCTAATTCTTTTGCAATTTTAGCAACAACCGGAGCAGCACCTGTACCCGTACCGCCGCCCATACCGGCTGTAACAAACACCATGTCAGCGCCGTCTAAGGCTTGAACAATCTGGTCTCTTGTTTCTTCAGCGGCTTTTTCTCCGACTGACGGGTCGCCGCCTGCGCCAAGACCTTCTGTCAATTTTCCGCCGAGTTGAATTTTATTATCTGCCAGTGACATTTTTAATACCTGTGCATCTGTGTTCATTGCCCAGAAATCAACGCCTGTCAAGCCGGCTTTAATCATTCTGTTAACGGCATTTCCGCCGCCTCCGCCTGCACCAATAACTTTAATATCTGCAACACTTGATACAGATGGTGTTTCCATGTCCTGTTCTTTGTCTCTTCTACCGAAGATATCTGGTCCGAAATTTTCCACTTATTTGACCTCTTTCAATCTAAACTTTTTTTTAACGGATTGGTTTTCCCCATAATTTAATCTGGTGTTTGTTTATCTTAAAGCGTTTAAAACTAAAGATACACCTGTTTATTAAGTCGTTTAAAAATTTCATTAATAACACCGTGTTTTTATTACGAAATTTTCTCGGACAATATAAATAGTATTTTAAAAAAATTAAATAGTAAAGAAATTTACGATATTTTAATATATTTTTTTAATATAAGTTAAAATTTTTGAAAAATTTTCTTGTTGGTATTAATATTTTTGTAAGTAATGGTCTAATTAGTTTATTTAATTTTGGCATGCTTTTTTGCGGCAAAGATATTTTTTTAAGTTGAAAATTATATAAAGGACTGAGATTATGTGTTTGATAAAACTCAATTGCAGAGCTGTTTTTGACCTTTGATATTTGCATTTACAATTCTTAATAATACGGTTATATACGCGCAATTTTTATTTTTACGGTTTTTAGTATATATAGAAGTGTGTTTAAGGTGGAAAGATGAAAGTCCAGACAAATTACAGTCAATACATTTCGCAACAGGGAACTCCGGCATTCGGAAACTATGTAATAGATAAAAGAATCGCCAGAGCAGTGGGTGTATTGGTTCCAAAGGATATTAAGACATTTTATCAGTTAGGTGCAAACAACGGTGAAAACCTGAATAACACCGTTACTGCAGTCGGTACGGCCGCTGTTGCTCCTATATTTATAAGATTTAACCCGTTATCGGATGAAGACCCTAAAGTAAAAGCGTATTCAGCGCTGAGACAACCGTTGTCAGCGGTTCTGGCTCTCGGTATACAGCTGCCGGTTATGACGGCTTACAACTATCTGTTAGATAAATGGGCGGTCTCCGGCAAAATAAGGAGAATTGACTTAAGCGCAAAACCGCCTGAAACAATTGTCCGCACTTATGCAAAATCAAGGTATAATCAGGAACTTAGAGAATACTTTGCCGCAGGGCATTCAGTAGATGACATGCCTCAAAAATTCTTTAAAGGCAGAACAAAAGCCCAGTACATAGAAGATATTATGCAAGAGGCAAGAAACAATATCTTTTACGCACAAAGGGATAAAATCCGCGGACTTGCCAAAAAAGACGAGCCGATGACAACCTCTGTTTTAAGAGATGCAAACGGCAAGGTGCTTGAGTGGTTCCATCCTACAAAATTGAGCGAAATTAAAGATATTGAATTTGTAAAACCTGACGAACTTGATAAAGCAAGAAAAGACGTTTACGCCCGGGTTTTAAAAGAGTTCGGGGTTGATGCCAACGACAAAAAACTCTTTAACATAAAAATTGACTGGGAGGATGAAAAACCGAAGGATAAATATCAGAAAATGAAAAACGGTGAAATCCCTGTCACTGAAAAATTGAAAGAATATAAAAAAGGTGCTGTTAAAAAAGCTTTAAAACAAGCAGGCGCAAAATACTCGGACTTTGCCAAAAAGCTTGAAGAGACTGCTCAAAATCAGGCTATTGAAAATGTAAAAAAAGAACTTAATGATGAGGCGCTTGTTAAATTAGAAACCTCCAAAGCGCTTAACCACCTGAAAGCACAGTATACGGAAGCTAAACAGCGTATTTTCAACGATATAAATATTCCTTTTGATAAAAAAGAAGAAAAGATTCTCGAAGCGGAAAAAGAACTTGTTGCACAAAAAGTCCGCGAGATGGAGGAACGTATAAATAATACTCCGGAAATAAACGATGCAGAAAGAAAAACATTAGGAAGAGCAATAGATAAAATCAAAGAAAGAAGAATAAAAGATATAAGACTCCACGGTTTAACATTTGACGAGGTGCTTGTCAGTGTTAAAGCTAAAAAATGGCTCAGGGCCGAAATCAACAGACGTGAAGGTGTTTTCAAAAACTTCAAAAAGTTAAGCGGTCTTGTCTTTGGTCTGGCTATTTTGCCTTTCACCTGCGGTTTGCTCAACTGGGCATATCCAAGGTTTATGGAGAAATTCTTCCCTGAATTGTGTGATGCCAAAAAGCAGGCACACGCAGGAAAGGAGGCTAAATAATGCCGGTTTCTTCGATTAAAAATATAGCATTAAGTTGCGCGGACAGAACAATTGATTTTGCTAACAGACTCTGTTCAAAAGCTATGGATAGCAAAGCAGCCCATACGCTTATGCCGGAAAACCCTACAGATATAGCAAAGATGTTAGCTCTGGTTTCCACAACAACAAAAGATGCCGTTAACTGTTACTATTACACAACACAAAGCTATAATAACGAAAGAATCCCGGAAGACAAAAGAAAATTTGTTGCCGGTATAGACCTTGCCAACGGTATTTTAAACGTTGCAACACAGTTGACTTTGGGGTTGTGCATAAACAAATGGTCGGACAAAATGTATGAACGCATTTTTAAGGGCGGTTTTGTTCCGACAAAAAGAAAAATTGAAGACTATACAAAAAGGGTTAATGAATTCTTAAAACAGTCAGAATTAACAAACAGTATAATATGCTCTGAAAAGAATATAAAAGATGCAATTAACAAAACCAACAAAATAGCCAGAGGCGGTTTTGGAGTTATTGCAGTGTTGATAGTTACCCAAATTATTGCCAAACGTATGATAGTTCCGTTCTTGTCAACGCCTCTCGCCGGTATTTTCAAAAACTATCTTGACAAACGCGAGGCAAAAAAAGAAGGTCAGACTTCTGCCCCCCCTCAAACAGAAAACAATATTTCAGCGTTAGTTCAAAATATGCCAATGCACCAGTCAGAACGTGCAAAGGAAACTTTTAAAGGTTTTGAACAATTCTTTAAAAAATAAAATAACGTCTTCCCGTAATTTTAATTAATAAGTGAGGATAAAAAAATGAAAATATCTCCTATCTTAAACTCCTATTGCAGTGATACAAACAAAGCAAAACAAAAAACCCCGTTTAAAAGAATTATTACAACCCCTGCTGACATACAAAAGGTTGTTAAATCACCGTTGAGCGATTCACAAAAAAAGTTGTTTCTTGATGCATATGAAAAAGCTAAAGACTATTTAGAGGAGCTTGATGCGGATATAAATCTTGAATACAGGCCAAAGGACAAAAAGAAATATTTTTTTGAATGCCAGTATCTTTTTCCGGAAGCATTAAGATTGAATGTTACGGCACAAAACAATACTTTAGACAAAGCAACATTAACGGTTGACGTCCTTGATGACGTAAGAAAAGGTGTTGATGTAGACACTCTTGCGGACAAATTAAAAAAAGAAGCCAAAGAGAATGTTGATTACATAAAAAGGTCATTTACATACAGACCAACAGGGGATGATGAATTTTTCAGGGATAATACAGGCACCTGGGATTTAACCGACGCTTATATTCCTTAATTTTATATATAGATTCGGTGCAATAAATTGCGCCCTGCTGACTGCCCTGTGTAAAAGCGGGGTTGAGCCGGACAATATTACTGTTTTTTTAATTTTTGCCATATATAAAATACCGGAATCCCCGCAAGGGTGATAAGCAGCCCCGGGATTGTATACAACGGTTTGTATATAGACAGGCATATTACAATATATGATGCCAGTACTAAAAATGTTACGGGGAAGAAGTTGTGAATTTTAAACTTTTTGTTGCCGTCAGGGAATTTTTTTCTGTATACAAAAATACCTGCTGTAACAAGTATATAGAATATTAACGAGGCGTAAATAACAAAATCCAAAAGTTCTGAATAATTTCCCCACAAAATGAGAATACAAATCCATATACATTGCGCCCAGAGCGAATTTACAGGGACTTTGGTTTTTCGGTTTATAAGTGCAAGCGGTCTAAAAAACGCCCTGTCTTTTGCCATCTTATAATATACCCTCGAACCCGTTAATATCATACCGTTTGCGCATCCGAAAGCGGAAATCATAATAACCAGCGCGATTATGTCTTTGCCGGTTGTGCCGAAGATTTCCTGCATTGTCCTTGCCGCAACAATATCCTGAGGCGCGTTTTGTATTGCGTCAAAAGGCAATACACCCAGATATATCATATTCATCAAAAAGTACAGAGCAACAACAAGGCTGACTCCGTAAATCATTGCTTTTGTAATATTTTTATGCGGATTCTTTACCTCGCCGGCTATAAAAGTTATGTTGTTCCACGTAATTGACGCAAACAAAGCACCTACTATTGCTACGGCTATTGTGTTTATTGTACTCAGGCTGAAGGTTGCAGGCATGTGCAAATTTGCCTGTAATACGTGCGCGTTAAAGCCGAATAACAACCCTATTACAATCAACCCCGCCATTGACAAAACTTTTGTTACCGTAAAAATGTTCTGGGTTATAACCCCGTATTTTATACCTCTGGAATTGACATAGCTTAAAAATATTACGGTTAAAATCGAAAATAATTGCTGCGTGGATAATTTTATAAAACCAAAATGCAGCAACAAATTTTCCGTATTTATAAAAGGAACAAGTATTCCGAAAAATTTGGCAAAAGCAACGCATACAGCGGCTATTGTCCCTGTTTGAATAACAAGAAAAAGCGTCCATCCGTATAAAAATGCAATCAGTTCGTTAAAGATTTTTTTTAAGTATACATATTGCCCGCCTTCTTCCGTAATATTAGAGGCAAGTTCGCACAGTGATAACCCTCCGCACATTGTGATAAAACCGGCAATAAGCCATATCAGTATTAACAAAAGACCTGAGTTAACCTGTCTTGCAATATCTGCTGATACAATAAAAATTCCGCAGCCAATCATTGAGCCTGCGACAATTGATATTGCGTCGGGGAGTGATAATGTCCTTTTTAAATCTTGACCCATATTATTATCTTATTATAAAAAAGGAAAAACACAATTTAGCGGAATATACGGTTTGGTAATTTTTAGAAAAAGAAAAAGCTATGAATTCAGTTTGCACTTTTGGTTCATAGCTATTAGATTAGGGATATGCGTATCGTCGTCTTTATTTAAGGAGTATAGTGTTATTTTACATATACTCCGGTCATATAAAATCATTCATTGTTATGAATAATTTTTTAATGTTCATACATTTATCCGACAAAACCATGACTTTTTTTACAAAATCATTAAAGTAAAGTAGTCCAGTAAAAATTACCAAAACTGAAAAAAGGACAAACAAAGTCAGGGCACAAAAAAACTACGCCAAAAGTATGATATTTATACCAAAAGTTTAATTTATCATGCTTTTGTGCCGATAACGATAACAGGGCAAACTTAACAAGGGTGTTAAAATTTGTATAACAGTATTTATCCGGTACAAATAAAACCATATGTTCCGCCGCAGACCAAAAAGCAGGTCGACGGCAATGAAGAAGACGAGTCTTCCCGCTCATCTGACTATTATTACAAAAGCAGACGGTCGGGCACAGACCCTTACGGTGCAACAGACCCTAACGGCAGAAGCGCTTACCCCAGACACGAATATCCTAACGGTCAAAAATCAACTATTGATTATTCAAAGTCTAAAGTTAACATTGCCCAGATTATAACAGACTTTAAAAGCACAACAAATGCCATAGGCGCGCCTCCTAATATTGTTCAGGAGGTCGACCAGTATCTTGCATTAGCCGAAACCCAGTCGTTAAAAAATGACCCCGATAAAAAACTTATTCAGTCTAATTTAAAAAATGCATCAAATATTCTTGACAAATTTATCTCACAAACTCTGAACAAAAAATCAAAGGTTGTGGAAAACTGGATTGATGCACTTTTCTTGCAGCAGGTTGATTACAAATCCGACCCGACAACCGTTAACGAAGATTTCCTTGTTAAATTGCCCGACAAAGAAACCGGAGATATGAAACCGATTTCTCAAAATATTGTGTCAGCAAAAACAGAAGAAACACCTGCAGCAGAAATACTGCAGGAACCGGTGCAGGAGGAAATTCAGCCTGCTGCCGCGCAAGAAATTGAGCCGGAGGCTGCAAGCGAAGAAACTACGGAAAAAAAGACTCATAACGTCTACATTCCTCAGGATTCGCAAATCAGAAAATCTTTTATTCAGGGTAAAAAATATGCGGCAATAAACCGGACGGATAAAGCAATACAAGCCTTTAATGACGCGCTGACACAGGCTCAATATACAGGCGACACCAACGCGGAAGGTATAGCTTGTTATGAACTCGGGAAAATTTATGACAATCAGGACAACCTTGATAAAGCTTTGAGTTTTTACAATCAGGCACACAGAGCCACAAATGACAACAACGTTAAGGTTCAGGCTTTGTATGCAATGGCGCGGATTTATGACGATGTTGTTTATTTTGAACCGGCAATGGAACACTATTTTGCCGCAATTTCTTATGCAGGAGAAGCCGAAAACCTTAACGCCCAGACAAAAGCCCTGTCTGACATAGCTGATATGTATGCCGAAAGATACGATGTTTCACAAACTTACAAATACTACGGTATTGCAAAAAATATTGCGCTCGAAACCAACAACACAAAAACCATGGGCGCTATTTGGTCACGCAGCGGAGATTCTTTGAGTATTTTAAATGAAAATGTTAATGCCCTTCAAGACTACAAATCCTCAGCGCGGTTTTATGAACAGTCGGATTCGCCTGTTAAAATGGCAAAAAATTACGAAAAAGCGTCATCTGTTATGCTTAAACTCGGCAACAAAAAGAAAGCCCAATCTTTGCTGGAAAAAGCCCATACCCTTGCTTTAAGAGCCTCTGATGAAGAATATGCCCAAAAATTGCAAAAACAACTGAATGTTTTTTAGGTTCTGCCGGATTGTCACCCGGGCATTGTTATGCCGACAGGAAGTCAGGTTCCTGAACTGTAGATAAAACTGCAAACTATTATATCGCGGGGCAGTTGACTATATGAAATATTTTATTAAAAAATCCACTTTACAAAAAAAAATCAGCATGTAAGATAATAATTGTCGTTAAAATAACGGCTGAAAGTTAAACAGCTGTTTCAGCTGTACATATAACTTTAAACCGTGGGGGACTCGCAGTAAGGTCTGTTGGTTTTCCGACACAGAGTTTAGCTCACGCCTTGTAAAGCGCAAGCTTTACAAATTTGAAATTAAGCATCTGCAAAAGCAGATGCGGCCATATCTTTAAACCGTGGGGACTCGCAGTAAAGCCTGGTGGTTTTCCGATGCAGAGTTTAGCTCACGCCCTGTAAAGCGCAAGCTTTACAAATTTGAAATTAAGCATCTGCAAAAGCAGATGCGACCATATCTTTAAACCGTGGGGGTTTAGCTCAGCTGGTAGAGCATCTGCTTTGCACGCAGAGGGTCAGGAGTTCGAATCTCCTAACCTCCACCATTTCTAAAAAGAGCCTCAAAAGGCTCTTTTTTTAGTGGCTTTCAAAACCTGTGATTCTGCACAAAAAATTATTGCCGCTGTTCTGTGTCAGGGATTTTGACATATAGTATCGCAAGTTTGACATATTTAGTCGGAAGTTTTTTGATAATTTGTTTGATTATTTCAAATGATAGCAATTACCTTTTTCATTATAAAGAAAAATGT
>CALUQS010000008.1 GCA_944322975.1 Candidatus Gastranaerophilales bacterium | reverse complement strand
AAATATCTGTGCTATAATTAGGTCATGCAATTTTTAAGTGAAAATATTTCAAAAATTACAGAAAATATAAGTCTTGATAGGTTATCATCATATAGATATGATAGAAATGATAGTATAGACTTAGTTTTAGACAGATATATTTATAATGTTCGTATTTCAGAAAGTTTTTATCCTGTTATTGCTGCATTAGAAATTGCATTAAGAAACAGATTGTATAATGCTGTTACAAAATTAAAAGGGCAAAACTGGTTATTAGAAGAAGTCAGTAATAAGAATATACTTTCGGATAACGAAAGGAATATTTTATTAGAAGCATATAATAAATTAAAAAGAAAGCACAACACACCTTCAACCGGTGCTATAATTGCGGAGCTAACTTTTGGTTTCTGGGTTAATCTTTGTAAGAAATCGTATAAAAACAGTTTGTGGGATAAACAAGACTTTTTTAGTAATGTATTTCCTGATTTTGATAATTACTTTATCAGTCCGACTTGGGATAAAACAAAAGTAATATTTCCGGAGTTAAAAGAAATTTTAAGACTAAGAAACCGTATATTTCATCATGAAATAATAATAAATAACAAAAACGGTATTGAAAACTGTTATGACAAAACGCATAGGGTTTTGTATTCGCTTTCAAAAGATTATGCGGAAATATTTGAACAGACTTTTAGATTTAAAGATGTCTTTCTTGCCGGCTCGCATTAAATTTCGCAAAAGTCCTTCACACTCTGCTTGCCGTAAGTAAAGCAAAAGCCCTAGCAACTCCACAAAAGTGGTACATCGTCTAGGACTATACATATATAATATACACTATTTCAGCCAAAATTTCAATCCTATGCCCCAAAATTGTAATCTTATTTAAAGATAGTCTCTTTCCGTCTTTAGAATGTTTTGTTCTAAAAGGCATTAAAGCGTTAGAGTGTGGGCAACCCGAAGGACTACGCATAACCAGAAGGTCGTTGGTTCACTACCGCAACCATTTATCAAAAGAGGGTTTCAAAAAAATCGGAACCCTCTTTTTTATGCTAAAATTTGGATTTATTCCCAAATCCTTCCCTTCATCTGTGTATGCGGCAGAAGACGTGGAGATATTTTAATAGCTTTGGGAAATATTGTAGTAAGCTTATCTAAAATTTTCTACAAATTTATAAATAAAAGCAAGCTCATCATTATCGATTTTATCGATATTTTTTATAATAGACTCTTTCATTTCATCGGCGGAGGTAAGATGCTTGAACTCAAAAAGCGCTTTTAGTTCTATATTCAAATTTTTTGCAATTTTTTCCAGTGTAATCAACGACGGAAAATGACGCCCGCTTTCTATGCCGCTCAGTGAACCGGTTTCTATGTCAATAAGTTCTGCGAGCTTTTCTTGTGTAAGGTTTGCCGCTTTTCTCAGTTCTTTAATGCGTTTTCCGAGTAGTTTTTTTGTGTTCATAACATAACCTTTAAATTATGTTAAATCAGTTGTCTATGATATATAAGCGTGAATAATATATAGTTTTGTAAAAAAATACGTATTTATATATCAAGTTAGTTTTGTTTAATATACACTTTTCATGAAAATTACGTGTTAAATACGTAGTTATGGTTTTTAAAGAGAGTTTTTTAAATGGTAACAGAATCAGCGTTAAACACTACCTTAGGCGGAATAATTAAAGAACACAGAAAAATAAAGGGGTTAACACAGGCGCAGCTGGCACAGCTTGTGGGGTTGAGTACAAGACACATAGGCAAACTCGAAGATGGAACCTATATGCCAAAACTGTCTACTTACATAAATATTTCACGTGTGCTCGGGTTTGATATAGAGGATATAAAAATAATGCGCAAATACGCTCCGCGTGAGGGCGAGGCAAAAATATTGCAGCTGATAAAAAATATGAACCCCGAAGAACTGAAATTGTCATATAAACTTTTGAAAGCACTGGTAAACAATAACGGGGGAAAATATGCCTAAAATATCGGTAATCATGCCTGTGTATAACGTGGAAAAATATGTCGCAGCTGCCCTCGAAAGCGTGATAAATCAGACATTTTCTGATATAGAAATAATCTGCATAAACGACGGCTCAACGGATGACTCTTTAAAAATTCTGCAAGATTACGCTCAAAAAGATAACAGGATAAAAATAATAAGTAAAGAAAACTCCGGATACGGTGCCTCTATGAATATAGGCATAGCATCTGCGAAAGGAGAATACATAGGTATTGTTGAATCTGATGATTTTATTGAACCTGATATGTATAAAAAGCTCTACAATACTGCCGAGGCTAATAATTTAGACCTTATAAGATGTCAGTATTATCAATATAACTCGTTAAAAAATACAAATAATACAGTTTTTGTTGATTGGATAGAAAAAAATAAAATTTACAAACCGCTTGATTTTCAACCGATTTTTTATCAAGCCCCTGCTATCTGGTCAAACCTTGTAAAAAAAGAGCTTCTGCAAAAATATAATATTAAATTTTTAGAAACTCCGGGAGCCAGTTATCAAGATACTTCATTTGCTTTCAAATTATATTGTGCGTCAGAAAGATTTATGATGATTGATGATTGTCTTCTTCATTACAGGATTGATAATGAAAATTCTTCTGTTAACTCTAAACAGAAAGCTTTCTATGTAAATACCGAATATCGAGAAATAAGCAATTTTGCTGTAAAAAACGGTTTTTACAAAAGAGTTCGTAAATTAATTCCCAAAATAAAATACGGCTGTTATATGTGGAATTACGAGAGATTGAACAAAAGATTTAAACTGCCGTTTTTATTGAGATGGTCGTTTGAAAATTTGCGTGATTTTTGTCTTGGAAATATAGACCCCAAATTGTATACATCAAGCCAGTATTTCAAAATTTTAATCATAACATTTTTCCCATATCTATATCTTTTACGGAGGAAAAAATAATGCCGGAATTAAGTGTAATCATACCTGTGTATAATACAGAACTGTATTTGAGAGAATGTTTGAATTCTGTCGTGGCTCAAACATATAAAGACATGGAAATTATCTGTGTAAATGACGGTTCTACAGACAATTCTTTAGAAATTTTAAATGAGTATAAAGAAAAAGATACCAGAATTAAAGTAATTACAATTAAAAATCAAGGACCGGCAACTGCAAGAAATACGGGGCTGTATGCAGCAACAGGAAAATATATTACATTTGTTGATTCAGATGATTATATAGAAAAGACTACTTATGAAAAAGCATTGCAACATATAACAGACGCTGATATTGTCTGTTTTGGTATAGATGTTTTTGGAGATTACAGTTTAAAAACAAGGAAGTCTGACAGTAATTATTATAAAATCAGCTTTAAAGGTAAAACCAAATTAAATAATAAAATAAGATACAAAGCAGATTGTTCGGTTTGTAATAAAATCTTTAAAAAATCTTTGATAAATGATAAAGAAATAAACTTTCCGCAGGGGCGTCGTTATGAAGATGCGGCATTTTATTGGAAATACATTGCAAGTGTAAAAACTGCCTGGTTCATAGATGAAAATCTGTATAAATACAGAAGAAGAGAAAAGTCAATTATGGCAGAAACATTTGAACAAGGAAAGTTTGCGGTTGACCATCTGTATATAATAGATGATTTATACAATTATTTGATTAAACATAATTTGTATAATCAGAATTTAAAGTTATTTGCACAGCTTTTTAAAGAATATTTTTTCAGCGCCTACAGGTATACATTGCCTTATAAACAGGTAGAAATTTTGCAGCTTGGTTCATCTTACGCAAGAAAGTTTTTTTCAACAACAAGCATAAAATGCAGTCTCATAAAATCTTTAATAAACAATGATTATGATGGAATTTGGGAACCAGATTTGAACTTATTTCAAAAAATTTTTTCAATTAAAAATGTTAAAACTTCAAATAAACTAAAAAAAATCAAATTATTTTGTATTTTGGGTATGAAATTTCGAAGAGAACAAATTTTGTTATCAAACCGTTCAGAATATAAAATCTCGGTAATCATTCCCGTATACAACGTAGAACAGTATTTGAGGCAGTGTCTTGACAGCGTCGTAAACCAGACGCTAAAAGATATCGAAATAATACTTGTTGACGACGGCTCAACAGATTCTAGCCTGTCTATCTGCAATGAATATGCGCAAAAAGACAGCAGAATAAAAGTTCTTAAACAAAATCACAAAGGCGCCGGCGCCGCAAGGAATAAAGGTTTGGAAATAGCACGCGGAGAATACCTCTCCATCTTAGACAGCGATGACTTTTTTGAGTTGGATATGCTGGAAAAACTCTACGACAAAGCAACACAAAACAATGCTGATATAACAATCTGTGATATGAAATTTTATGACACACAAACTCACACAACACAAAAATCATTTTCAATAAATAAAGATTGTATTCCTGATAAAGCCATATTTAGTTACAAAGATATGCCTGATTATATTTTTAACACATTTCAAAATTGGTCGTGGAATAAATTATTTAAAACAGAATTTGTTAAAACTAACAACATAAAATTTCAGGAAATAAAAAGGACAAATGACCTTTATTTCACATGTTGTGCGTTAGTACTTGCTAATAAAATAACATTCGTGGATGACGAATTAATCTTTTACAGAATAGGAATAACTACTAATTGTCAAAGTACAAATTTTACAGCACCTATGGATTTTGCAAACGCTTTTATTGAACTAAAACATTTTTTAGAAAGACAGGGAATATACAATGAAGTTAAAAAAAGTTATATAAATTGGGCTCTATCTGGCTGTTCTTGGAATTTAAGAACATTAAATCAACATCCGAAAGAATATGAACAATTATTGAATTATTTATTAAAGCAAGGTTTTAAAAATCTTGATATTACAAAAGAACATAAAAAATTATTCTTTGGAATAAGACAAGAAAAAATGTTTTCTGAACTTTTTTCAAAAAAATTTTATTATAAAAATTTTGGAGAAAGATTATTTTCTATAAAAAATTTTCAAAATCATAAAATAATCACAATTTTAGGGACAAGAATAAAAGTTAGGAGAAAAAGATAATGTCAAAAGTATCGGTAGTTATACCCGTTTATAACGTTGAAAAATATCTGAGAGAATGTCTGGACAGTGTTGTTAATCAAACACTAAAGGATATAGAAATAATCTGTGTAAACGACGGTTCAACAGATAGTTCTCTCGACATACTGAATGAATATGCGTCTAAAGATAACAGGATAAAAATTATAGATAAAAAAAATACCGGTTATGGTCATTCAATGAATGTCAGTATTGATAACGCAACAGGAGAATATCTTGGCATTGTAGAACCGGATGATTACATAGAGCTTGATATGTATGAAACGCTTTATAACAAAGCAAAAGAATCGGATTTGGATTATATAAAAGGAAATTATTATAAATATTCTACCATTCCAAACATTACAAACAAAAAGTTTGTTCCTTTTGATAAAACAGATATTTATGAAAAAGTAATAAACCCTAACAATTATATAAAAACATTTACAGGCGGTATGTCTATATGGGCGTCAATATATAAAATAGATTTTTTAAAACAAAATAAAATTAGATTTTTAGAAACCCCGGGAGCATCTTTTCAAGATACCAGTTTTGGAATTAAAACCATATTTTCTGCTCAAAAAGCTATGTACTTGAGAAATGCTTTTTATCATTATAGAACAGATAATATAAATTCTTCTGTAAAAAGTAATAGTAAAATATTTTGTATATGTGACGAATTGCAAGAACTTGAAAATCGGTATGCAACAGATAAGGAAAAAATGCTTATTATTAACGCATTAAAGATAGATAAATATACATGGAATTATGATAGGTTAAATCAAGAAGGAAAAAAGAAATTTATAAAAACATACAAAAAAGAGATTAAAAAGATATTTAGTAAAAAATTATATAATGAAGAAGTTTTGTTATCCAGAATAAAAAAATCCTGTCAAATAATTCTCTATAATTCAGAAAAAGATTTATCTCTCATGGAAAATATCTTTAACATTAGGAATTCCTACGATAAAAGACAAAAAATTATTACTATTCTTGGAATAAAAATCTCATTTAAAAGTAAAACCTCATCATATTTAATCAAACAAATTTTTTCAATAACTAATCAAGATATTCACAAAGTTATAACAATTTGCGGAATTAAAATAAAAATCAAAAGTAAAAAACTTAAAGATAAATTTGAAAAAAACGAATATGAACACAAACAAAAACGGTATGTTGATAATAAATTCAATCAATTAAAAAATGAATTTGAATATAAACTATGTAAATACATGCCGGAAGAAAAATACGCAGAATACTTAAAAGACTGGTTTTACAGATGCACCGGAAATGAATTAAATCTAGATAATCCGCAAACTTTTAACGAAAAAATCCAGTGGATGAAACTCTATGACTCAACTCCTTTGAAAACACAATTGGCAGACAAATATCTTGTCAGAGATTGGGTTAAAGAAAAAATAGGTGAAGAATACCTTATACCGCTGTTAGGCGTATGGGAAAATTTTGCTGATATAGATTTTGACAAATTGCCGGATAAATTTGTCCTAAAAACAAACCATGGCAGCGCGTGGAACATAATTGTTACAGATAAAAATAAGTTAAACAAACAAGATGCAAAACGTAAATTTGATGAATGGCTGCACACAAATTTTGCTTACAAAGCAGGTTTGGAATTGCATTATAAAAATATCAAGCCGTTGATTATTGCAGAAAAATATATAGAAACAGACGATGGAGATTTAAAAGATTACAAATTCTTATGTTTTAACGGTGAAGTGAAGTATATCTGGGTAGACAAAGATAGGTATAGTGGACATAAGCGTAATTTATATGATATTGATTGGAATTTATTGCCCCAAAAGATATCAGAAGGACGGCTTTGGTCCAATTTTAAAAACTGCAATAAGCCTAAAAACTTTGAAAAAATGTTAGAATTTGCAAAAATTTTATCAAAAAATCTAGCATTTGTAAGAGTCGATTTTTATGAAAATAAGAACAAACTATATTTTGGGGAACTTACTTTTACCAGCGCATCTGGCGTGCATATATTTACTCCATCATCATTTAATTTAGAGCTTGGACAATTAATTGATTTAACAAAGTGTACAAAATAAGGATTAAATTATTATGAAAAAAATATTACAAAAAATCTTTTCTTTAAAAAATGAAGATATACACAAAATCATAACAATATGTGGTTTAAAAATAAAAATCAAAAGAAAAAATGATATAACCGCAATTAAATCAGAAATTAAATCTCTAAAAAATCAAAATGAACAAACCAAAAGAGACATAACGTGTACAAAAAATCAAATACTTGAAGCAATTGTAAGAACAACCCCTAAATCTTATCTTACCAATTTTACAGTTGATATTACACATCATTGTAATCTCAATTGCCGTGGCTGTGATCATTTCTCTCCCATTGCTGAAAAAAAATTCTACGATTTAGCTCAATTCGAGGATGATATAAAGAGATTATCAGAATTGACAGGCGGCTGCGTTGACAGAATAGGGATAATGGGAGGTGAGCCTCTTTTAAATCCTGATGTATTAAAATATCTTCAAATAACTAGAAATTTCTTTCCAGATACCAAAATTCGCCTTGTTACAAATGGTATTCTTTTAGACAAACAGGATGAAAATTTTTGGCTAACATTAAAAAAACTGCACATATTTGTGGAATACACAAAATATGCAATAAAACTTGATTATGACAAACTTGATGAATTAATAAAAAAATATGAAGTACCAATAGACGTATACGGCTATAATCAGGGAGTAATAAAGACTTCATACAAAATACCTTTAGATTTAAAAGGCAATCAGCACGTAGGTAATAATTTTATTAAATGTTTTCATGCAAATCACTGTATTAGCTTAAAAAACGGCAGACTATATACATGTACCGTTGCTCCGAGTATTGAACATTTTAACAAATACTTTGGAACGAATATTCCATTAACAGATAGAGACGGAATAAATATACATAAAGCCAAAAGTATAGATGAAATACTTGAATTTTTAGCTAAACCAATTCCATTTTGTAAATACTGCAACGTTAACGGAAGAACTTTCGGACATCCGTGGGGAATATCTAAAAAAGAAATTGAAGAGTGGATATAAAAGTTTTAGCCCGTAGGTTGTGGTAAATTTTAATTTAGCGCAACAGAAATGTTTCGGTAATCAGAGATTACCAAAACCTACTAAAAACTATGCAAACAGAATGGAAGATGCTGTAAATCTATGATTTACAGCATCTTATTATTTTGCGACGGCTTTTGTCAGTGCCGCCCCGCCCCCCTGCCCTCTGATGGAAAATATTTATACTACAAAATGGCTGTCATACTGAGGAGCGCAGCGGGCCCAGTATCTTACCGGTGAAAAATAATAACAAAAAACATTGGTCAGATTCTGAACACACACGTTTGGTATTAAGAATCCAATATCTAACGCTTCATAATGACAGCATGCCGGTAAAGTGTCTCTATAAAGCCATAACAAACAATCTTTAAAATTTCCGTATTCCACCGGCAAAAAAGTTTTTTTTCATGTTTTACTGCTAAAAAATATAAAAATATCCTGTAAAATAATATCTTGAAAGGAAGTCCTTATGCTCTCAATATCTAACAACTATTTTTCAAGAGTTTCGGCACCAAAATACAATGCTGCGCCAAAAGTATCAGACATGCCGGCACTAAAACCTCTTAAAAAAGATACGGTAAGTTTCGGTTATATAGATGTCGGGCTGCCGCCAAAAGATTTGCAGATATACAGAGCAATTGGGAAAAGCGAACTTGACGCATTGTTAAACGGTGAATGCATTGAAGGGTATTCTTATGCCACCTCAGACCCGCGCGGATGGCAGGCCACAAGCTGGCACAACGGTTTTAGCGGGGTGAGTAAAGATACTTATTTTGTAACTTTTAAAACCGGTTATCTTGATATCGAGGACAGAAGGGATTCTCTAGAAGACACACGCTACGGGGTTGAGCCTTACACTCTTAAAGATGTTAAAAATATCAGAAAAGGTCACAATGTACACGGAGAATTGATTTACGCGCCTGATTTTGAAAACGCAAAAATACAGGATATTAAAGATAAAAAACAACAGATAAAAAAATTAATTGCTTCCATAAAAAACAACAAAAAACCTACTAAAATAGAAAAATTCTTCCATTCTTTGAAAAATTTAGAGACTGCATTGCCTTCAGATTTGCAGTTGTTCGATGATTATGACGAATTAAGCAGCTTTTGTAAGGAATTTCCGGAAATAATTGATGAGTTAAAACCGCTTGCGAATAAAGATGACCGCCACGCGTATCATGTTATGGCGCTGATTTTTTACGGAAACAGAGCGCAAGATTTGTCTTATGTCAGGGATTATGTCAACAATTGCATTAAGAAAGAACTTAGAATAAACGACCTTGCAACAAAATATCTGTATAATCAAGGGAAAAACGAGGATTTAGCACTACTTTTTAAAATGTTCAAAAAAGGTGAAACCCACAATATAAATACAGTATATGCAATGAGAAAAGTTGCATCTGCTGAGGATGAACAAACAGTAAAAGACGCTTTTGTAAAAGCAAATATTGTTGACCAGTATTATTTATGGTACTTTTTTGAAGACTCAAAAGAAACAGTGCCTCTTGCCAGATTTGTTCTTGATAAATATAAAAATGAATCACAAAACAAAATGTTTGAGGATTACAGAATAACCGCTTTAATCAGCAACTGCTGCCAATCACTTAAGGAAAACGGAAACTCTGATGATATAAAGTATCTCAAGCCCTATGCAAATGACGGGGATTCTTATGCAAATACAGATGCTGTGATAGCTATGAATACATTAATGAAAAAATCCTCAAAATGACCGGCAAAAAATACCCTTTATGTGGTTTATAATGTATAAGTAGAAAATAATACAGGTGTGAATTATGTCTGACGAAATGAATATTGACGCTTATATAAGCTCTCCTTTTTCAAAAGATTTGCAAAAACAAAGAGATGCAGCGCTTGATAGTGCAAGAAACATCAGAAAAGTTACGGAAACTCCGGAAGAATACCGCATACGCATGGCGCAGCAGGAAGAAAAACACCGTCAGCAGTTGAAAAACGAAAACACCGATGTATTAAGACAAAGACTTGCCAATCTTGATATATCAAATATCGGCACAAAAAACAGACAGGCTATTGAGTCTATGATTGCAGAAGCTGAATCTATCAAATTTTTCGCGTTGTACAACAACTATAATATGTCGGAAATAGACTTTACAACTCTGGATAAAGCTATAAAAGCCGCACAATTAAGGTTGCAAAGCCTTAAAAAAGGTGAAGACAGAAAAGACACAGGTACAGGTATTTATGCTGATACATACAGAAACTCAAAACAGCAGGGAAATGACCTGTTGAGCAAACTTTTAGACACCGGCTCAAACATTACTTCGGGCAACAAGTTTAATATAGGCAAGTAAATTGATAACAGTCTTTAACGGTCTATATAAGTCACCTTGAGTTCTTATTAAAAAATGAACAATAAGATTGATTTACAAAATATAAAAAGTCGACCGGCAAAAACTTTTATTTTGAATTAATAGCGTTAACCAACGCTGAAGACCCATCTACATTTTGCATTCCAATAAGTTTTGCAATTTCTTCTTTTGCTTTTTCAAGATACTCCTGTTTTTTAGCCGGATCACTCTGGTTTTGCATAGTTTTTATAGCATTTGCAGCGTTAATATAATTTATATTGTCCTGGAATTTCGGATTTATTGCTGATAAAAAATCTTCGTCAATCTCACCGTTCATCATTTGTCCGAGAATATAATCAACCGTTTGGTCTTTCAGCGCCTGAAATTTTTCTACGTCCATATCATCTCCCGCAATGTTTGCTGCAGAAAATAAGTTTTCAAAATTCGCAGAAGAATCTTTCATATTTTCAATTGATTGGCTAAATTTTTCAGCATCTTGCTGCCGCTGCGCAAAAGCCGTATCCATTGTTTTTATGTAAGATGCCGCTACTTCTTCCATGTCATAAGGTCCTTTAGGATGAGCCTGAAAATATTCGTTTAAAAATTCTGTTTTTTGATTTTTTAAGTATGTAATAATCCCAGATTCTTCAGCAGTCCCCTGCATATTAGATTCATCTAAAACTCGTTGAATATATCTGCTTTCTATCTCCGTTAAATATTGTTCAAGTTCTTCTCTATTGTCGGCACTGCTTTGTGCTCCGTTGTTTAACGCTTCATTATAAATATCATTACCCCTGTCATCAAGTTGGGGAGACTGGGCGGGGTTATTGTTTTCAGAAGTTTCGTCAATTTGGACTTCGCCCTCTGTATCTTGTTCTGGTGCAAGCCAGCTCATATTTTTATTCAGTTCATCGGAAGAAACTATACCGTCTCTGTTTTCATCCAATTTTTGAATTTCTTCGGCTGTTAAAACCTTACCTGTGAACGGATTAAAATATACACTGTCGACCATGATGATAACTTTTAACTCCTTGTATTGTCCCGGTTATATTATTAATATCGGCATGTCGGGCAGAAACTTTAGACTTTACGAATTATTTATTAATTTTTTGTTACATAACCTGAAAAAATAGCATTTTTACACCTTTAATTACGTTTATATAATTGAAAAGAAGTGTAAGGTGAAAGTATGCAAAATTATCCGGTAGGCTATCAACCATATACACAGGTGCAACCAATGCCGTCAGCAATGACAGGCTCTAACTCCGGTGCAACTTTCAATATTTCTGCGGGAACTCCGGCAGGTGCCGCACAAAACGCAAGCGGGGTTACTATTAACATCATAGGAGCTTCTGTAAACCCTAACGGGGCAAATATTTATAACAACAATGCAACGGCACAGGCACCTTCTCCTGCCAATGCGTATGATAAATCTTATTACACAATGCCTCATTTAAATATGCCGAACCCGAGCGTACCTGTCGCTGCGTCAACTTTAAATAACGCAGCCGGCAAGACAGAAGAAAAACCTAAAAAAGACATTGTGTTGTTGACGGACGATTATATTAAAACCCTTGAAAATTATATAAGAAACGATAATCCGGATATAAAATTAATGGGTGCAAAAGAACTTATGAACCGTTTTAGAGAAGACGAATCAAGAAAGAATGACCCGGCATTAACAGCACTTTTGAATTTATTGCTGCAAAGCAAATACTCAAACGTAAAAGCTGTTGCGATGGCAATTCTCGAAAACGGATGGGCACAGGGGGACGGTTTAACGCAGCGGCTTCTTGCTAATATTCAGCAGTCCAATTCCGGCTACGGATTAGATGCAATTGATGCAGCAAATGCCGCATTAAAAACAGCAGGCCAAACCGTTAAAGTAGATGACCCCAACCCGCCTAAGAAAGAAAATAAAACAAAAGCTAAAGAATAGAAAATAGGTTTATTTATGAACAAATGGAATGTAGCAGCAAAAGTTGCAGGAACGATAACAGCAGGCATGGTGCTGTATAATGCCCATGACGTAGGCAAAAAGCACTCGGAAGAAGCTGTTAAAGAAAAATCTGCCGCAAGACTGAGTAAAATTTATATGCGCTCAAGAAGAATGGAAGACTTGAGCGAAAGCACCAGCAGACTCAAAGACTGGTATTTTAAAAGCAATGTGGATTGGAATTTGCCGGACAAAATAAATGCAGTAAAAGGCTACATGTCAGGTGCTTTTGAACAAATGACCTCTGATGTCGTGCCGGCTATACTTGCCACAGGCGCATTATTAAGTAAAAAGCTTGCAAAAGTATTCACTGCCGGCTTGTTATTATACGGTATAAAATACCTCTTATTTGATGTAATTGATATTGGAAGACCCAACCACCTTAAGGGTGAATAATTCATTAAAGTGAATTTATCAAAGACATTACCATAGATGAGCGCAGTTCATTAGCCTGTGTAAACAAAGCAAGTGATGTCTGTGCCAGAATCTCCTGTTTGGTTACATTGGCTGATTCTTCGGCAATATCTGCGTCCATAATCGTTGAATATGCACTGGTCAGGCTTTCTTTTTGTATTGCAATGGAATCTACAACAGAATCCAATCTTGAACCGTAAGCACCGGCAGCAGAAATACGCGAAGTTACATCATCAATGGCAGAATCAATCACATCCAGAAATTGTGAAGCGCTTCTTGAGGTATCAAGTGCATCATCTACAGAACTAAAACGGCTGGAACCGCCAATAAGATTTATTCCTTCTGCGTCTGCGGAATCAAATACATTGCTTACCGTTATCGAGTTTGCGGCCTCGTCAGCACCGGTACCCACCTGTATTCTCATGTCCTGGGCAGAACCGTCTAATAAATTTACCCCGTTGAAATTTGAGGCCGAAGCGAGTCTGTTAATTTCATCCACGCGCTGCTGTACTTCTGCTTTGATTGCGTCTCGTTCATCTCTGTCATAAATAGAAGAAGAAAACTGAACCGTCAAATCCCTGATTTCTTTTAACTGTTTATTAATGGAATCTAAATCTCCCGCAGCAGTGTCGAGCATATTTCCGGCAATCTGCACATTTTGACCGACTATATCCAACCCGCGCACCTGAGTATCAAGTCTTGATGCCACAAAATAACCGGCGGCATCATCTTTTGCACTGTTTATTTTAAAACCTGTTGACAGCCTTTTTATTGATTCATTCAAGCTGTTTAATGCTTTATTAAGAGAGTTTTGCGCATACAATGCGCTCATACTTGTGTTTATTGTTATAGACATAATTTAATCCTTTAAATTTACTAAACCTAATCCATAGGCTTTTATGACGATACGTATTTTGGTTATACTAAAGTCGTATAAGCAAAAAACGGGCTACACAAGGGGAAACCTTTTACCCTACAACTTTAGTATAGTTTCATTTTTGTAATTCTTAAACCCTTTTGGTTGTTAAATTTTACAAAAATACATATACTTTTTATATTAATTGTATATAAACACTGCTTTACTTGTGAAACTTGTTATCGCGTGATAAAATCGAGGTAAGTTGTAGAGGAAAAAAGGAACATATAAATGAAAAAAGAGTTAATTTTTATGGGACCTCCGGCAAGCGGAAAAGGAACTCAGACAAAAAAACTTTCAGAAGAAACAGGCTTTATACATGTTGATACGGGTTCTTTGCTTAGAGAAGCGATGGCAAAAGGCACAGAGGCAGGGAAAATAGCCAAAGATTATGTGGAAAAAGGCGCTCTTGTTCCTGTTGAAGTTGTTGCGCAAATTATTAAAGACAGACTGTCTCAAGATGATGTTCAGGAAGGTTTTATCCTCGATGGTTTTCCACGCAGCCTTGAGCAGGCAGCTATGCTGGATGAAATGCTTAAAGAAATCGATGAAGGCAAAGAAGTTAACACAAAAGTCATTTACTTTGATGTACCGATTGAAAACCTTATGGAACGAATTATATACAGACGTTCCTGCCCTAAATGCGGCGCAATATACAACTTAAAAACAATGCCTATCAAGCAGGAAGGTATTTGTGACGCCTGCAGAAGCGAGCTTGTTCAAAGAAAAGACGATACGGAAGAAATTGCTAAAAACAGATTCGACACATACTTTAAACAAACTGCACCGCTGATTGATTTTTATGAAAAGAGAGGAAATCTTGTAAAAATTGATGCAACAGGCACGGTTGAAGAAATATACACTAAGTTAAAAGAAGTAATACGTTAACTTCTTTGGGAAGAAAAAATGTCAGTACATAAAAAATCAAAAGAAGATCTTAAACTGATGAGAGAAGCAGGCAACATAGTAGCGCTTGTTCATCAGGAGATAAAAAAAATAATTGAACCGGGAATAAGCACAAAAGACCTTGATGAAGCTGCTTTTAAAATTATTAAAGCTAACAAAGCTGTTCCTACTTTTCTTGGATATAACGGTTTTCCGGCTTCAATATGTGCGTCGCTTAACCATGAGGTTGTTCACGGAATACCGGATGAAAAGTGTATTTTAAAAGAAGGCGACATCATATCAATAGATGTAGGTGCTACCTATAGAGGCCTTGTCGGTGACGGAGCGTGGACATATCCTGTCGGCAACATCTCAGACGAATGCAAAATGCTTTTGGAAACTACAGAAAAAGCTCTTATGGCTGCTATAGCAGTTATGAAAGATAATACCCTGCTTGATGATGTATCTGGTGCGGTTGAAGATGTAGCTAATTCCAAAGGTCTGGGCATAGTCAGACAATACGGCGGGCACGGTGTAGGCAGACAAATGCACGAAGAGCCGTTTGTTTTTAACTACAGAGTCGGCAACAAATTTGTCATTAAAGACGGTATGACTATTGCAATTGAACCCATGTTAAATCTGGGCGGTGACGATGTACATACACTGGAAGATGAATGGACTGTTGTAACTAACGACGGCAGACCGTCAGCGCATTTTGAACACACAATCCACGTAACCGACGGAGACGCTGAGATTTTGACAAAACTTATGTAGAAATTACAATACTATAAAAAAACATAGAACAAAGGGCGGATAAAACTAATTTATCCGCCCTTTTATAATTTTTATTGCGTCACAAATGCGTCATTTTTATCACTTACCAAACGCTATAAAACCCGCACGCAAAAAAAATGCTTGGCATTTCGTCAAGCATTAAATAAACACGAGGATATTAAGAGAGAGAGAGTATATGGATAAAATCTGTATTATCGTTTGTTGTCTTGTAAAGTTCCTATCAACAAACTTAAAAGTTTTTATTTTTTGAATCTTCCTTTAAATTTTTGATATCCCTTACTCTTATATAAAGTATTTTTTTAATTCAAAATTGCCTGAATAATAAAAAAGTTTACAAATGTTTAAAATTTAGCGTAGAGAAAGAAAACTATACTCCGGATTAAATACTTTTAAAACAATTACAAAAGATTAACGCTAATTATTTTTATAAACAAAGAGCTAATAGCAGTATATCTGGATTTCAAGTGTTTTTTAAGAATTATAAAATAAAACTATGTAAAAATTTTTCTAAATACCCGAACAGTGCTGTGCTGTTATGTTTTAGTGTCTGCTACAGTAGTAAAATTGTAAAATAAAACGCATGGATATATCAAAAATTGCCCATGCGCACAAAATTTGTTTTAATATAGTTATAACAAGTTCGGATTTAACTTTTATTTTTTATATAAGAAAATAAAAAATAAAATTTTCGGGGATAACCATTTATGCAAAAATTTTTTTTGCATAATAAGTGTACTTTTTACCCTATTCCGTGCAATCGCATTAAATTATATACATCATTTAATCGATAAAAAACAACCAAATAGAATTTATAATGATAGATGAGATTAGAATCTGTCAGTTTCGGAGGACACAAATTTGTTAGAACACGGTTACATTCAAATTTACACAGGGGATGGGAAAGGCAAAACAACAGCTTCTCTGGGTTTAGCATTAAGAGCACTTGGACATGGCTGGAAAGTTCTTGTTATCCAATTCACCAAAGGTGACTCCGGAACTACTTACGGAGAAATAGCTTCTGCCGGACAGTTTTTGCCTAATCTTGAAGTACACCAATTTGGCATGGACAGAGTTGTATACAAACACAATGTTTGTATAGAAGATTACAAAGAAGCTAAAAAAGGCTGGGAACTTGCCAAGCAGGCAATCCAAAGCGGAGAATACCAGCTTATTATATTAGATGAAATTAACATCTGCGTTGCTATGAACATGATTAAAGTTTCAGATGTAAAAGAAGTATTAATGAATAAACCGGAAAGCCTTGAAATAGTACTCACAGGAAGATATGCTCATCCTGAGCTGGTTGCAATGGCACATCTGGTTACAGAAATGAAGCCTATTAAACACTACTTTGATATGGGTGTTATGGCAAGACAGGGTATCGAATATTAACGCACTAACAAGTTATGCGTAAATATACGGAGAAATGGGGAAATACGGGAGGTTTGTTTAACAACAACTCCCTTTTTTTTAATTGACAATAAAACATTTACTTTTTAAGATTAATTTTATGAATAAATCAGATCTATCATTTGATATAAAAGAAAAGATAAGAGAAACAAAACTCGGAGATTTAAAAATTGGCGGAAACACCGCCCGCTCTTTTATGAGGGAAAACGAAAACAATACCCGCCCTCTTATAGCAATAGAATTACCTTATATTGTTGATAAATCTTACCCTGAAATATTAAAAGAAATATGGCGCTGTAGCAGCGTTGAACAGATGATTCAAACTGCACAAGAAACAGACGCAGATATTATTTCCATAAAATTTAACCTCACGGAAGAAGAGACAGATAACAGGTTAAAAGAGATAAAATGCTTTTTAAAAAACGTTCTCTCATCTGTTAACAAGCCGCTTATTTTAAGAGGGGCAAATAATGATGCACTAGATTTAAAACTGCTGCCGCTGCTTTCTGAGTACGCTCCAAAGCAGTGCATAATCTCTTTTGCGCAGGAAAGTACTTACGAACAAATTGTGCCGGTTGTTGCAAAATATAACCACCTTCTTGTATTAAGAAGTCCTATTGATATCAACCTCGCAAAAGAGTTGAATATATTATCAATTGACAAAGGCATAGAACCGGAAAAAATCTTGATAGACCCTGATATGGGCGGACTCGGCTACGGTCTTGATTACGGCTACAGTATAATAGAAAAAATCCGTCAGGCTGCTTTTGACGGGGATACAATGCTCAATATGCCGATAATCGCCTTTATAGGTGAAGAATCATACCGTGCAAAAGAAGCAAAATCTGACACCTTTAACTCTCAATGGGGTGACTACAAAGAACGTTCGGCAATGTGGGAAATCGCAGGAGCGTCTGCAATGATTAGCGCCGGCGCGGATATAGTAGTTTTGTGGAACCCGCAGAGTGTTAAAGCAATAAAATCATTACTTACGGGGGAAATTTGCCTATGAGCCTTACCGGAATGCAAATCTTTAAATATCTCCCCGGAGCAAAAAAGGCAGAAGGAACCAACTGTAAACTCTGCGGCTGCCCTACTTGCATGGCTTTTGCGCTAAAGTTAGCCAAAAAACAGGTTGATATACAAACATGCCCTCATGTTCCGCAGGAACTTAAAGAAAAATTCAGCGAGGCATCAAAAACACAACAGCATGAGATAAAACTTTCTTCAACTCTTGTTACCGGCGGCGAAAATGTTATGTACCGGCACGACAAAACTTTTGTAAACCGGACTGTTATTGCAATATCGCTTGATTCAAACGACAAAGATTTTGACAAAAAGCTTGAACAAATATCAAACTACTGTATTGAACGAATAGGCGAAGAGTTTAAAGTCGATGCAATTTATCTTACCGGTACAAATCTTGAAACAGCAGCCCAAAAAGCAGAAGCAAAAGGCCTGGCAGTAATATCAACACTTACCCCCTATACAATTGTAAAGGGTGACGATTTAGACGCACTTGAACAGAATTCACAAAGTGCGTTGAATCAGGGGGGAAAAGATATAATACTTGAGCTTGGGTATAACGGTTGTCTGCAGCAGACAGTACAAGAGCTTACCTTAATCAGACGCGCCGCAATAATCAAACGTCACGAGCCTTTGACATATCCTGTTATGGTAAAAATCCCATCAGACACGGATATTCTAAAAATTACAGCAGCTGCAAGCGTGTTGTTGTGCAGATACGCAAACATAATAGTTTTGCCTTATTTTAATGCTGCTCTTTTGTCCGCAATTTTTACACTAAGACAAAATATTTACACAAATCCTCAAAAACCCCTGCAAGTTGAGGCAAAAATATACGAGTTTAATGAGCCGGATAAAAATGCGCCTGTCCTTTTGACCACAAACTTTGCATTAACATATTTTGCCGTTGCGGCAGAGCTTGAGTCGCTGCCGTTCGGGTCTTATCTGGTGGTTACACCTTCTGACGGAATGAGTGTTCTGACAGCCTGGTCTGCGGATAAGTTCACTGCCGAGCTGGTTGCCCGTTCCGTTGAAAATTTCGGGCTTGCACAAAAAGTTAACACAAGAAAAATTATTATCCCCGGACTCTTGTCACATATGCAAGATGAGCTGCAAGAAGCTATGCCGCAATGGGAAATTGTCACAGGTACTATCGAAGCTTGCCAGATTCCTGAATTTTTAAAGCAGGGATAATCAGGTATTGTTAATAATGCGGATGATTGTTGTTTTCTGCTGTGAAAAATAATCCGAGCTACGCAGTGTTTTGACATACCTGTAATTTACGGGTTGTTGTTACGGATATAATCTTAACATTTGTAAATATAAGTTTTAAAATTCGGCAATAAATCCGAAGTATTGTTTTTTATAAATAATATAAGGAAGTGTTGAAAGCAGGTTAAAAGTGTCAGATTTAATTTCTGTAGTTAACGGTTATTCTTCATACAACATAAAAAATTCAGCTGTGCAAAATCCTGTTACAACAGAAAATAAAGCACAGTTTGTTAATGAAGATAAAACAACTGACACAAAAAATACAAAAGCCATTATTGCAGGCGGAGCAGTGCTGGCAGCGGCAGCAGCAACAGGAATATATCTCGTAATGCGAGGCAGAGCCCAAAAAGCAAAACAGCTGCAGGAGGAATTTCAAAAACAGTTTGCAAAGTTTGAAAACGGCAAAGCTGTGG
>CALUQS010000007.1 GCA_944322975.1 Candidatus Gastranaerophilales bacterium | reverse complement strand
CCTCTCATAAAAGCAACATTTAGTTGCTTTTATTCGGCAGAGTCTCCATCCGAAACGAGCCACAGGCACCTTTTACACAGAGTTCTTACAAAGGTCGGATTTTTGTGAATATGCAGTCATTTAGATTTATTATTTATTTTATGAATTGATTATTTTTGTCACTGAATTACGTAACATATACCAAAATAACAGCATGACTGCGAAGTTTAGCAGTTTGCGGTAAATTTCCAAACCTGCTTTCTGTAATCTTCTAATATAAATACGCCTTGAAAAGTATATTTTTCAAGGCGCAATGCAGGAATTAAACGAAAATTTGTTTAAGGTTATTTTGCAGCTTCTGCTTTTTCTCCGACCTTTTCAAAGACAATCTTTTTGTCTACAAGTTTTGCGGAAATAACATCACCTGCAACATATTTGCCGTTGAGGATTTCTTCGGCAAGAGTATCTTCTATTTTCTTTTGAATTACTCTTCTCAGCGGTCTTGCACCGTAAGCCTCAGAATAACCTTCATCAGCGAGATAGTCTTTAACCTCATCAGAAACCTCAATAGTGAAATCGTGTGACTGAATACGTTTAACAAGGTCTTTAAACATAAGGTCAACAATTTCTCTGATTTCAGGTTTGCTGAGGTGAGAGAATACAATTATATCATCGATACGGTTAAGAAATTCCGGTCTGAAAGCTTTTTTCATCTCTTCCATAACAGTATCTTTGAGGTGTTCGTATTTGTCTTTTGACTCATCAGCAGCAACAGAAAAGCCGAGTCTTGATGATGTTGTTATCATGCTGGCACCAACGTTGCTTGTCATAATGATGATAGTATTTTTGAAGTTGATGTGTCTGCCTTTGGCGTCTGTCAAACGTCCGTCATCAAGTATCTGAAGCATTATGTTAAACACATCGGGGTGCGCTTTTTCGATTTCGTCAAACAATACAACGGAATACGGTTTTTTACGTATGGTTTCTGTCAAATGTCCGCCGTCATCGTAGCCTACATACCCCGGAGGAGAACCGATAAGTTTTGCGGTCGAGTGTTTTTCCATAAACTCGGACATGTCAACTCTTATCATGTTTTCTTCAGAACCAAAAACCGCCTCTGCAAGAGCTTTGGCAAGTTCTGTTTTACCAACACCTGTGGGGCCTGCAAAAATAAAGCTGCCAATCGGTCTGTTAGGCGATTTTAAGCCTACTCTAGCACGTCTTATTGCTTTTGAAAGCGATACAACTGCCTGATGCTGACCGATAACTCTCTGGTGGAGTGTATCTTCAAGTTTGAGCAATCTTTCGGATTCTTTTTCCGTAATCTTAGTTGTCGGAATACCGGTCATTGTGCTTACAACTTCTGCTACATGCTCTGCCGTAACAACAGGTTTGTTTGCGTCATGCTCTTCTTTCCACTGCTGGGACATTTCTCTGATTTTTTCTTTTAAATCAGCCTCTTTGTCTCTGAGATTTGAGGCATGTTCAAATTCCTGATTTCTTATTGCATCTTCTTTTTGCTTAATGATATTTTTAAGTTCTTTTTCCAGCTCCTTGCCTTCAGGCGGCAGTGAACTAACGTTTAAACGAACCTTTGAACTTGCTTCATCAATGATATCAATAGCTTTATCAGGCAGGAATCTGTCTGTAATATACTTATCGGACAAAGAAACCGCAGCAATTATAGCTTCATCGGAAATTTGCAGTCTGTGGTGCTCTTCGTATTTTGATTTCAAACCTCTTATAATCTCTATAGACTCATCAATAGAGGGTTCTTCAATAATTACAGGCTGGAATCTTCTTTCTAAAGCGGCATCTTTTTCAACATACTTACGGTATTCATCAAGGGTTGTTGCACCGATAACCTGAATTTCGCCCCTTGATAAAGCCGGTTTTAAAATGTTGGCCGCATCTATAGCGCCTTCTGCAGCGCCTGCGCCGATTAATGTATGCATTTCATCAATAACGAGAATAACGTTACCGGCCTGTCTGATTTCGTCCATGATTTTTTTCAGACGCTCTTCAAATTCGCCTCTGTATTTTGTTCCGGCAACTAGCAAGCCCATATCAAGCTGTATAATCTTTTTGCCCTCAAGTATATCCGGAACATCGGAGTTTACAATTCTAATTGCAAGCCCTTCCGCAACAGCCGTTTTACCGACGCCGGGTTCGCCTATGAGCACGGGGTTGTTTTTAGTCCTTCTTGCAAGAATTTGTATAACTCTTTCAATTTCCATTTCTCTGCCGACTACAGGGTCAAGTCTTTGTTCCTGAGCGGCAAGAGTCAAGTCTGTACCGAATTCATCCAAAGACGGTGTTTTGGTTTTTCCGCCGGAGGCTGTACCTGCTGTAGCTGTTTGGGCTGCCGGTTTTGAGTCTCCGAGCATTTTTATAATATTACTCCTTAACTTATTAAGGTCGACGCCGAGGTTTTCCAGTACCCGTGCCGCAACGCCTTCACCTTCTCTGATAAGTCCTAAAAGGAGGTGTTCTGTACCTATATAATTGTGTCCGAGTTGTCTTGCTTCATCCCATGACAGTTCAAGAACTCTTTTTGCACGGGGGGTAAAAGGAATTTCCACCGCAACAAATCCCGAGCCTCTGCCTATGATTTTTTCCACCTCGGCTCTTGCGTCTTTAAGTGTTATCCCCATAGATTTTAGCGTTTTAGAAGCAACACCGGTGCCTTCGCCGATAAGCCCGAGCAATACCTGTTCGGTACCGACAAAGTTATGACCCAATCTTCTCGCTTCTTCCTGTGCGAGCATGATTACTTTTATCGCTTTCTCAGTAAAACGTTCAAACATTTATTAACTCCTGTCCGTATACATTTGAAGGTTTGTATCAAGTGGATTTAAACTTGATTACACATATTCTTAATTATTGTACATCAATTAATGCTTATGTTTCAACTTAAATTTTGTCAATTTGTATCAAGAAGATATTTCCTTTAACAATTTTTTGGCCGGATAATAGCCGTAGCCCTTGTCAAGACAAATTTTTAACGCATCTTTGGCATGTTTTATATCTTTTTTGTGCAGGTAACATTTTGCAAGCAGAAAATGTACCTCCGGGTCAATATAACAGACATCTTTTGCTTTTTTAAGGAACAATTCGGCTAACTCAAAATATTTATTGTTTACAAATACCCGTCCTATAAATTTATAACTCTCAGGGTTATTCTGTGCAAAAAGATGCGCGCCGTTAGCTATATTTTCGCAATAAGTTATCAAATTTGCACACAGCAGGGCATCTAAATCAACCTCTAAAAAAGCTCTGATTTGAAAAAACGACGGAATGTTTACTACATACAAATTAATAAACTCTAACAAAGACTTTCCCCACAAGGTTGCCGGAGTATCTTCTTTTATTGAACGCCAGATGTGTCTTGTCTCTTCAAGATTTCCGCTCAAAAGCAGGCATCTGCCGTATTCGTAGCGCATGCCTGTTTTGTCGTAAATATTTGCCGCGGACAAATAATCCTTTTCTTCAATAAATATTCTTGCAAGAATATCAAGTTCATCAGCGGCATCAGATTCTGACAAAATCTGTTTTAGACCTGAATAATCTTTATCTACATAAAACTTTGTTAATAATTCTTTCCTGTCCATATATTTTATATAGAGATTTTGTCTGCTGCCTCCGGCACAGGGCACAAACGAGGCCCCTATCAGACATTATTCCGGAAGTTTATTAGTCAATTTTTGAACAATCGTGTCAGCCGGTTTGTTTCCTGTTGCGTTAAGCAGCTGTGCCAGTTGTTCAATTGAATTTTCAGTTACATTCTGGCTGCTGATATTATTTTGTTTGATTTCTCTGTACAATTCTTCGCGGTATACAGTAACATCCTTAGGTGCGTTAATCCCTAACTTTACTGTATTCTGGTTTGTATCAAGAACAATAACTTCAATGTTATCGTTTAAAATGATTTTTTCGCCGATTTTTCTTGCTAATACAAGCATTTGTTCTCCCTATTGTTCGTTATCAGGCTGCTGTTTCCGGTTATTAAACAGTGAGTATTTAACGGGAAAATTAGAATTTGAAAGTATAAACTGCAGCCCCTGTTTGTTTTGAGCGTTAATTATTATAGGAGCAAGAAGGTTTATTGTAGCTTTTTCCGGTTTGTTTGCCGGTATTGTTACTACGTTGAGTGAAATTAAAGAATCAACTGATGTGAGTTCTATTTTCTCCGCGATTTCAGTCGGTATTTCAAATTGATAATCAATATTAAAAAACGCCGGAGATGTTACGGGAAAAGCCAGCGCGGGCACTTCTACGGATTGCAGCCATTTGAAGGCCGAGTTTTCTTTGTGTTCAATTAACACATATTTGCTCAATTTATCATATCCGATAACAGGCTGAACAAAATCAAATATTAAATTATCATCTATAATGATTTCCCCAAATCTGGTTGTTGATATTTGCATAGCTTAATTACCTGCCAATTAATATGTCGGTGTCATTTGATTCATCATCATTGTTTCAATAAATTCAGGCGACATGTTTTCACGGCTGTTTTGGTTCATCATCAACAGCGGAAGCATGTTCATATTATTATAAGACTGTGTATTGTTGCCTAACAACATATTCATTTGCATCATTTCCGGATTTTGATACATTGCCGGCTGAACCATTGAGCCCATCGGGTTTACACCTAATTTTGCAAGTGTTTTTACTGCATTGGCTATTTCTTCGTTTGTCGGCATTTCTGATTTTTGATTCCGGTTTTGGTTGTTGTTCCGGTTCGCATCTTCTTTAACTGTTTCATTTATGTTATTTCTTATTCTGTCGAGTTTCTTTTTGTTGACTTCTGACTGAACCGGTTTATCGTAGAATTTCTTTGATTCGATAAATCTGTCTAACTCTGTTTTGTTTCCTTCCGCATAATAACTGCAAGCCTCGGGCATTTCGATGCAGGCTTTTGCACGTGTTGCGTATTCAACCAGTGTTTTGTTTGAATTTAAAGTTTCTACATTAGTAAAAGCCTCTTCTGCTTTTTCGGTTTGTCCTAACTGGAAGAAGGATAAACCTTTATAGTAATAAGCATAAATGTTTGAGGGGTCGCTTTTTAGAATATCGTTAGTATCCTGTATGCAGCCGAGATAATTTTTCTGTTTATATTTTGCTACCATAGCTTTTATTGTTGCGTCAGATGTCTGGGCAAAAGCACCCGATTGTAGTGACATAAACGCAATTACTGCTAACCCTAAAATAATTTTTTTCAAGTTCATACCTCTATATCCTTTTTATTTTACTTTTAATCATTTTATCAAATAAGTCAACAATTTAATTATATACGATTTTATTTATATTTGCCTAATATATTTAGTCTATTTCATTTGACAGGCGGAAAGTGTTTGTAAAAGCGAAACTTTCCGGACTAAATGAAATAAAATCAAACAAAAATCATCAAAAAATCAAAACGGGAAGATTTTATCTACCAGTTTGGATGATAATAAACCTCGATAGTCTCATTGTCTTTGAGTTTTGCATGCCCGCCTTTTATAAAATTAGTCAACGTACCTGTCGGAGGCAAAAAAGTTAACGCCCATTTAAGCGGAAAAACCCACAGGCTCCTGTCCTGACCGTAGACTTCGTAGGTATCGGTAACTTTTGCAGAGTCAATATTTTCAAATTTAAAATCACCAAAGATTATACTTGCGGGGATTCCGTTCATGCCGCTGTTTATAATGGTTTCTACTTTGCCGTACACCCGTTCGTTCTTTTTGAGTATTCTTTTGCCTTTATCATATAAATCATGGCAGGCTAAAAATACTATAGGCTCGCCTTCTTTGAGGTCATTTTCTGATTTTATTGATACCATTACGCGCAGTTCTATCGGAATACGTTTTAAATCATCATAGTTGTATTTGTACGGGCGATAAGGATTTTCAAGCTCTTTGCCGGCAAGAGTCGACTCAACAAGTTCATCAGAAACAATTGCCTGCGCACAACACAATGGTGCCAAAAAGGCTGCTATTGCCGTTATTAATATAAAGTTAAATTTTTTAATCATATTTAAGTTTCTCATCAGAGTTTGTTTTTATTTTTTGCAAAAGCATTCTTCTGTTTTCCTGTGAGGACAAAAGAAAGTTCTGGTAGTGTTCATTGTTTAAGTAAGTATTATTCTGCAAATAATAAGGATATTTCGTGTAAATATATTCGTAAATCATTGCCAGCCGTCTTGAGGCAAGGTTTTTGGTAGAAATAGTATCAAACCTTTTTTGCGGACAGCTTTTTTGTATAAAAGTTATTAGCCCCAAAGGGTTGTAGCCTGCGTTAACCATAAAATCCACAGCTCTTTTATCGGCAACAATTTCAAACTTTTTCGGTGCTGCTTTTATTTGCAGCGCGGTAAGATATCCCTTAAAAAATCCGCGGTAGGATTTCATTGCGGTTAGAATTCCACGTGCAAGGTACGCAGCAAGCTCATCATCATTTTGGGTGAACTTGTAATATCCGTCATACAAAACAACTTCCCTGCTCATAACAGACGGGTCGATTGTAAGCAGCGATTCTTTTTCCTTTTCATTATAAACAAACACTATCCTGTTTTCGATTTTATTGGCGTTCAAAAGCTTTGAACCAATGTCGTTTACACGGGATTGGATTGTTTGTTCTTTTATTATTTCCTGTTCGGTGTCTGCTGTCCGGTTTTGCGCGTAAACACAGCACGCAAAAAATTGTGCAGCCAGCAGCATAACAACCGTAAACAAATTCTTTATCATTATTCCAGCCTCATAATAAATTTTAATATCTTCTCAGCAGTGTTAAACACTGCCCTCAGGCTCAGCTAAAAGCCTTATATATTTTATACCTCTATAATATCATAAGTTTTTTTTATTTTTAAAAGCCTTATATAATTTTAATATGACTGAATGGAATCTTGCTTGCACCCGAGGGCATCCTTTTATATGTTAAGTAATTCGTGGACAGGAATAATTCATTCTTAACATAAAAAATAAATAATAAATCTAAATGACTGCTTATTCACAAAAAATCCGACCTTTGTGGAGTGAATTACAGAAAGTTACACAAACAACGACGAGCGAGGTTTGTTTGAGGCACGGGAAATTATTTGAACCAAATCAATCTTTATACTTTAGCAATTTTTACGTGCCGAGTTTCCGAGCTCAGGTTTGTGTTACTTTCTGTATGAACGCAACAGCAGGTCGGAAAGTTTCTTGGGCTCCACCCGTTCTTTGCGTCAAAGAATGGGTGGAACATAAAGCAAAAATCTTTGTTTTTATTTTTTTCTTTATGTTCATTTCTTTTCTTTTGTGTTGCGCGGGCAAAAGAAAAGAAACGAACCAAAGAAAAGAAAACCGGCGCTATCAAAAGAGATTTTAAAATTCAGAAACGAAAATTTCCGTCCACTCACAAAATG
>CALUQS010000006.1 GCA_944322975.1 Candidatus Gastranaerophilales bacterium | reverse complement strand
TCTTTTTTTGTGCATCTACGAGGGTGAGGACGAGAACCTACCTTAGGTTCGAGCGGATTTTGATAAGTGCGCCGTGTCACGTAGTGACCCAGCACGTCCTGTGTAAAAGTTCGCCCGAGAGCGATTTGCGCAAAGCAAATCAAAACGAGGTGCAAGAACTTTGAACTATCAATAATCTAAGACAGCGCGAGGCGGCAGAGGCTGGAGTGTTTTGTTTGTGTTGAAAACACAAATCAAAACACGGAATTGCCGTTTAACGCCGCCGAGCAAGACAGTCCCACCCGAGGAGCCATTTAAAAAAAGATGACTTAGGTCATCTTTTTTTATGCTTTTTAGTTATCGGATTATTGGCAGTTTAAAGTTCTTGCACTACGTTAAGATTTGCTTACGCAAATCCCACTTCGTCGAACTTTTACACAGGGCGTGCCGGGTCACTTCGTGACACGGCGCACTTGCCAAAATCCTCTCTCACCGACTCGGATTGCATATGCAATCCTCGCAGGTTCTTCCCTCCATTGGCTTTTGAATATTTGGACAATATTGTTATTATACACACGCAAAACGATATTCAATCGTTTTGCTGTATCGCCAACGGAGTCCTTCACCCGAGGAGCCAAATCCGAAAGATGACGTAAATATATTAATCGGTAAACAAGGAGCAATAGTCTTATTTGCAAGTATGACGACTGACAACTGCATTATGTGGACAACCAAGTATTTGCAATACAAACAACATATTGAAGCTGCATCCACTATTGATGAACTTGATTTGATTGAAATTGATTACAGTTATAGCAATAAAGTTATCGATATATCATCGTTAGACATTGAATAATAGACACTCCGTGCAGGTTATAGTAAAATAAGCCTGCAGGGTTAAAGGTACCTTTTCTAATTGAATCCAACCTACAATTATAACGTAGTCTTCGGGTTGGTTCCCGACTAGAAAGGGGGCTGATATGGAAAATATCAATCTAACTCTAATACTAGTGTTATTGATTCTATTCATATTGAAAAACGGCTCTCACCTGAACAGATAAAAGCCACTTCGATTTCTACAAGGTATCCGGCAGTCTGGTAAACTGCCACCCTGTGTTTACATTATTTATTATAACCTCACGCTTGTCAAGTCTAAGACATCTAAATTTTGTGAGGAATAAATGAAAATACAACCATTAATAACGTACCCTAAGTTTAAAAGGGTACACAGTTTTTGTAAGCCAATTGAGAAGAGATTGAAAGATGGAGAAGTTTATAGAGTATGCACCAATAATTATTGTAGTGATTGCGTTCATCGGCTCATACAAAATTTTCATTTACTTCTTGCAGCAATCAGATACTGATTCTTACCCCCAAAAGCAGGGTGACACCGTTACGTCCTCCGTTTCTAATCAGTGTTTCAAAAAAGCCTGTTACACGCTCACCCCATCTTTTCTGGACGCCAGCGCCGTATTGAACAAACGGTTCTACTGATAAATTAGGCAAATACACGTCATTTGCCTGAAATTTTGCGTGGTCTATTACGTTCCACACCATAGAAACACAGATGTATGGCTGAAGATAATCTTTAAAATTACCTATTAATTTTATTCTGGGCTCAAGCTGCAGAGCATGAAGGGGCGAAGTATTTATTCTTACATTTGATGAGGTTGTGTAATTAAATGTATTTATAAATGAATAAGAAGCCAAAAATGCAGGTTGAATGATAAGGTGCCGATTCAGGGTTTCAAAATTATAACCCGTCATCTGGGCAAGGCCTGTGTTTAGCATGGAAAAATTGTCGCGTCCGTCAATTGTAGAAGCCTCAGAAGAGTTGGCTCCGACATTGGCCGTCCATGCTGAAAAGAATTTGCCCCTGTAAAAAACAGTATCAACACCCAGCACCCCGCCGTTATTATAGATACTGTTTCCCTGCCATGCCTGATGTGAGCCGTTATAGCCCGCATAAACTCCGTATAGGCTATACCAGCCGTTTTTTATCTTTTTTAATCCGCTTTCTACCCCTACAAGGGTTCCGTAACTGACGTTAGAAACATCAGGGCCTCTTTTTAGAGAAACATTTTCAAAAGAAGAATACGGCTTAAACCAGATGCCTGTTCTTTGTTCGGGCATTAAAAACGGTGAAAAAGTAAAGTTTTTGTCTGCGGTTGACAATTTATTTAAGCTGTTATAAGCCGTTTTTTTATCCGGCGGTGTAATCATAACCATATCAAGGTTAGAAAAGACATTTCTGTATGTATCAATTTGGGTAAGGTATCCGGCAAGCTGGGCAGCTATTGGAGCAGCAAGTATTGCAGAATTAAACCCGCTCCTGACAAAATCAAAATTTCCGTTTGAAGAGTCATAGCTGACTTTATAATCATAAATCGGTGTATGGATGCCTGAGGGGGTGTATTCTACAGAATCTTTTAAAACCCTGTCCGCAAACGGTATGGAATAGTCTTTGTTTTTTAAATCACCGTGCAGGGAAAGATTGCGTACAAATATCGTGCCCTCTCCGTCCAGAGATGAGGCGGAGATTGTGTCCATTTTATTTGTATTAAAATCAACATCGGCAAAAATATTTGTCGTTCCGTTTAAATGAAGGTTGTTAAAATTAACACCGCTGATTTCGTTGTTAACCATATTAAAGTTAACGTTATTTGCAAAATTGTTATCCTGTGCATTAAAATAGCTGCTGCCGGCTAACAAATTAACAGTTCCACCGTTAAAATCAAACGTGCCTGTGTAATTTTCATTTACCCCGCCGAGATTTAGCGCACCGCTGTCGTTTTTGCGAACAAGTCCTGTGCCTCTGACACCGCTTAGTATTGTTGTTGTGCCGTTTCCTATAAATTCTGTCACGCCTGTTGAGGTGTTAAATATATCATTCAAATTATTGTTTTTGTCAAAATTGTCTTTTAAAGTTGAGTTTTCAATTGTAAGCGTAGCCGCGTTATACAAAGCCCCGCCGTCAGAGTAAGAGGCTGAAGAATCAACCCTGTTATTTTCAATTAATGAATTTGAAATTACGGTATTTCCGTTTACGTCGTTATAAATAGCGCCTCCGTCAGCATAATAGGGGGATTTTACATAGTTGTTTTTTAAAACGGAATTGTTAATTGTTAAGGTTGAATTGTTGTAAATTGCACCGCCGAGAGCAGGCGAATACTCGCTGCCCTGAGCGTAATTGCCGTCTATAACAGCGTTGTCTAAAGACATAGTGCCTATATTATACAAAGCCCCGCCGTATACAAGCATAGAATCATCACCGTACACGTAGTTGTTTTCAAAAGACGTGTTTTTAATATCTATATTCCCGTTGTTATATAAGGCTCCGCCGTGAGGCACAACTGTTCCGTAAGCGTAATTATTCCGAAAGGTTGAATTAGTAATATTCATTTGTGCAACATAGACGCTTTCTCTGTAACCGTTTGCAACAGCTCCGCCGTATGAGGAGGCTCCGTTTGTATAGTTGTTTTCAAACAGAGTATTATCAATATTTGCAGTGCCGCCGCTAAGGTTATAAAGGGCACCGGCAACGCCAAAATTTCTGCCGCCCGCGTTAACAAAATTGTCTGTGAAAGAAGTGTTTGCAACATTTAAATTTCCGCCGTCGTTAAAAATTGCACCGGCAAAGGTTGAGGATTGGTATGTCTGTCCCTGACAGTTTCTTATTCCGACATCTTTAAACTCGCTGTTTCGATTCAGCACAAAACCGCCGAAAATGTCATTGCCGTTGATGTTATAATTATTTCCGTCAAAAGTAATATCAAGTCCGGAAAAATGTGTACCTATTGTTTCATCAGAGGTTAAATTATTTGTAAAGATAAGCGTGTCACCGCTTGTTACATCGCTGTCAAGAAGTTGTCTGAAACTTGCTATGTCTATATCGTCTGCCAAGGCAGGGAACTGTAACACAACAAAAAAAATAACAAAAAATATAATCTTAAAATTTTTCATAAGATTATATTAGGTATTTATACAAACAATAATATTCATCGCTGCGGTATTAATATTTTATACTGCTGTATTAGGTATGCAGCAGGAGAGTACACCCTCAGAGGCCAAATATTTTGTATACAGAACTTCCAGCTTTCTTATTTTTCAATGCTTTGCTGGGTTCTCATCCCCTTATGCAACAAAAAAGACCCTTTCGGGTCAAAATTCGGAGCAGGGGGGATTCGAACCCCCGGCGGAGTTGCCCCCGCACAAACGTTCCAGGTTTGCACCTTAAACCACTCGGACACCGCTCCATTGATTTTTATTTAATTTTATTTTTTAACTCTGTTAATTTACTTTATAATCATTGTATTTGCTGATTCTTTTATTGCAAGTGCAGCACTATATACTCAGGTACAAAAGCTGTTTTATTATATTTAACTTTGTTTTAGTGATATAGTTGCCGGTCTTGTGGCTTGAGACTTTGAAAGTTTATCAAGTATATGTTCCCGACAACCTCAAGAGTATTGCTATAAGTCGATTTGCAGCCAATACTCAGTTTTTTATCCAGATGTTGAACAGGTTTAAAAAACAGTATGTGTTCCCCGTTTTCTATTTCACACACAGGGGTTAGCAAATTGTTGCGATTGTCTTTTAGTATGTCGCCAAAATGAATTACCCGTCCGTTCTTATCCTTTAATCCCAGAAAAGGAATGAGCATAGACTGCCTTTCCCCCAATTTAATAAAATGCGTTTTTTTCTTAGCTGTACTAAAAACTTTTAACAATCTTTGCAATAAAACTTTTAGTTCAAAATCTACAGCAATTTTTACAAAACCCAAAGTCATTATCATATTTATTCCTTCCAATCTGACATGATTAGTTATATCAACTAAAAAAAAGAACCGATACAGTTTGTAAAAACTTTGTAAATCCATACCAAACGGAAAATATGATAATTTACCTTAAACCCCTTGCAGCACAATGGCGCTGACTGGTTTCAATAATGTAACTGACTTAATATTGTTACTTTATTTAAATAAAAATTACATTTCTTTATATATGTTTTTTATATTTAATATTATTTAACAAATTAAATATTGTATTTTTTTATTGTTTATTTAATAATAATGACTACAGTTTGATAGTTCTCAAACAAATGGCATAGTAGCTCACCAGGCGAGCTGAAAGCGGAGCCGCTTTTAGATTTAAGACCAACTGAGCTAAAATGAAAATTGAATAGAAACAAACTAAATGGCATAGTAGCTCAGTTGGTCAGAGCGCTCGGCTCATACCCGGGAGGTCACTGGTTCGAACCCAGTCTATGCTATTTTTTTATGTTTAAAAAACCAGTGACCTCCTGTCTCTAAAAATCTGTAATCGCAACGCAAGCGTCGCTCAGTCGAACCCAGTCTATGCTATTTTTACTTTTTAAAAATAAAAAAACGGAAACGATAAGTTTTCGTTTTTTTATTAGATATGACCGCCGTTACGGAGCAAACACAGTTTGCGCAGTGCAGCAATCTTTGATTGCACAGGCGGATTT
>CALUQS010000005.1 GCA_944322975.1 Candidatus Gastranaerophilales bacterium | reverse complement strand
AAATAGATAATTCTGCCGAATCTCAAAAAATAAAACAGCTGATAGAAAATTTTTACTATAAAAATGAAACAACCTTTCCGGATGCTTCGGTAAAAAATGCTTTTGATGAGATAATAAAGGGCTTTCCGGAATTTAATATGATAACCGGGAAAGTCCAGCACAGAACGCACATTTATTCCGTTGATGTACATTCATTGCTGGTTTTGCAAAAATCAATGAAAAATCCTGCCTATGCTGCGTTATCCGATGAAAGCAAGGAGGTCTTAAAGCTGACTGCACTTCTTCATGATTTTGGCAAAAAGGGCAAGGTCATAACGACCGGACATGCGGCAATAAGCAAAAACTATGCGCAATCTTTTATAGACAATTACAATCTCACTCCGGAAGTAAAAGAAAGAGTTTTGAATCAGGTTGAAAATCACCACTGGTTTGAAGCTTACAACAAAGGTCTGTTAGACGCTCATGGCGTTAAAAGTATTTTCAAGACTCAAGAGGATTTAGAAATAGCCAAAATACTGGCTAAATCAGATTTCGAAAGTGTTAACCCTGATTTCCATCTTTTTAGAATGAATCCTAACAAAATTTTAACCCGGTCGGAGTTTGATGAGGAATTTGCAGCAAAAATGGTGCAAATAGGCACTCATTGAAATATATCCCGGACTGGCTGAACGCTGTAGTAACAAATAGCAAAAAGAGGTCTTGATATAAAAGTCTACGATATTAACGGAAAATTATTATAATATTCTGTTAGGTATATTTAAATTCCTGAAGATTTTTTAGCGCGGCTTTTTTCGTTTTATTCATTGTCCTGTTTGTCACGGTATAAAATTCGCTTGCTGCAGAGCGCGGTTATAAGTTGCAAGCAATTAATCTAATGAAGCATTAAAACAACATACGTTTAATTATTCTTCACAATTTTGTGAATTTAATTTTAAGATAAATATGGTTATGCTGCCGGATATTATAAAGTTTATTTAAACTTAGCCTGCATTTTTTGAATAATTTCTTTTCGTTTCTCTTTTGTTGAACCTTCGCAAGAGATGCTTACCAATTTTTTAGTGTTCCATACGTATAACACCGAACACTCCATATCATCTGTTATATAACTATCTTTGCCGAGTACTTTACATTCGTTATTTTTATACTTTGTTTTTGTTGTGTTATTGTAAATATCCTGACATTTTTCATATCGGTTGAGAGTTAGTTTACCTGAAAAATCACGTCTTTTATAAGAACAAACATCATTTACATTAGAATTTTTGTCGTAGATATATTCTCTGGGGTAAAATTCTTTGGTCGTATATGTATCGTCTTTGTAAAAATAAGCAGCCGGAACATCAGAAACGCAAAGGTATTTATCCATTTTTATTCCGCCGTGAGTTGTTTTTAAAACAGTCACAAGACCGCAGACAGCAAAAATAATAAAAGCAGATATAACTGCAATCAGTGGTAATTTTTCATTATAGAACATGCAAATTCCCCCTCCTGAAAATTATTATACCAGAAGATTAAATATATTGTACTGATTGATTGAAATTGCGTTCATGCTAGAATATATTTGATAATCAGGTATAAAAATTAACGGAACATTAAATATATATGACATATTCAGAAAATAAAATTTTAAATTACAGAGAATTACAAGAAAAACAAGAAATCGAAAGGCTAAGTCCCTATGCTGCCAAAAGCGCAACTTCCAGGGGCAGAGCAAAAAAAGAAGAGCCTTGTCCGATTCGTACGGAATTTCAGCGCGATTGCGACAGAATAATTCACTCTAAAGCCTTCAGACGATTGAAACACAAAACACAGGTCTTTTTTTCTCCGACAAATGACCACTTTAGAACCCGTATGACGCATACGCTTGAGGTTTCGCAAATTGCGAGAACCATAACAAGAGCACTCAATCTTAATGAAGATTTGGCAGAAGCAATTGCTCTCGGGCATGATTTGGGTCATACCCCGTTCGGGCACAGCGGTGAAGATGTCTTAAACGAAATTATGGACTCTGGATTTCGCCATGCGGAACATTCCGTCAGAGTCGCAACTATTATTGAAGACTTGAATCTGACACAGGAAACTCTTGACGGGATTTTATACCACTCGGGTTCATTAAAAAAAGAGAGCAAAGCTTTTACGTTGGAAGGCAAAATAGTAAAACTTTCCGATAAAATCGCATACATAAATCACGACATTGATGACGCAATGAGGGCCGGTATTATCAAAGAAAGTGACTTGCCGCAGGATTGTATACAGTACTTTTCTTTAGACAGAAGCGAACGTATCACAAAAATGGTGCTTGATATTGTTCAAAACTCTTACGGCAAAGACCATATATGCATGTCGGAGGATGCGTTTTATCATATTGATAAATTGCGAACCTGGATGTTTAAAAATGTTTATACAAACCCCGTTGCAAAAAAAGAAGAGGCAAAAGTTCAGGGTATTGTCTACGGGTTGTTTAACCATTATGAGGCGCTTTTAAAACAAAAACTGCCTAACCAGAATGAAGAAGAAATTAAACGTACTGTTTGTGATTATATTTCAGGTATGACAGACAGATATGCCGTTCAAAAGTATAAAGAAATTTATATTCCTCAGTCTTTTCATGATATTTCTAACGACGATTTTCTCTTCACTCTGGCAAAAATTAACAACCTCAGTGTGCAGCTTTCTGTTCTTTAACAGACGCTATTTGTATAATTTTATCTGATTAAGATGACTACATAAAATATTTTGACAATGATTTTTGTCTAAAATACAATAAAAAAACTATGAATATTTCAATCGATGACATAAAAAATTCAAAAGACCATTCACTTAAAATAAATTTTGAAAACAGTGTTAAAGACCTTGCTACCGACGGGTCTGTCACTGCTGAGCTGATTTTTAGTGCATTTGATTCTTATATTCAAGTTAAAGGAACAATTGTTGCAAATGTTAAGTTAATTTGTGACAGATGTTTAAAAGATTTTGTAAAAAAAATAGAAGTTGATGTGGACGAAACTTATATACTCGGAAGCGTGAAATCACCTAAAGAAGCGCATTCCGGACAAGAAATCGAGCTTAAAGACGGCGATTTTATCACCGAACTTAACGGGCAGGATTTTATTGATGTTGATGATTTAATTTATCAATCCGTAACATTAAACATACCAAATCCGTCTGTTTGTGATATAAATTGTAATGGAAGCCCTGAAATTGAAAAATATTTAAAAAAAGAAATTTCAGATCCCCGTTTGGAAGTATTTAAAAATTTAAAGATAA
>CALUQS010000004.1 GCA_944322975.1 Candidatus Gastranaerophilales bacterium | reverse complement strand
ATAAAAACAAAATATTCCTTCTATATTCATTATATATTTATTTTGTTACATTTCGTTACAAAGACTCGGTATTATTAATACAGAAAAATTGTCAGAGCGGTACCTCGCTTGTGCCGAGTGTAATTTTTTATATGATACGTAATTCAGTGACCAAAACAATCCATTCTTAACATCAAAAATAAATAATAAATGACAGCAAATTCACAAAAAAATCCGACCTTTGTGGAGTGAGTTACAGAAAGTTTCACAAACAACTACAAGCGAGGTTTGTTTGAGGCACGGGGAATTATTTGAACCAAATTAATCTTTATACTTCAGCAATTTTTACGTGCCGAGTTGCCGAGCACAGGTTTGTGTTACTTTCTGTATGAACGCAACAGCAGGTCGGAAAGTTTCTTGGGCTCCACCCGTTCTTTGCGTCAAAGAATGGGTGGAACATAAATCAAAAATCTTTGTTTTTATTTTTTTTCTTTATGTTCATTTCTTTGACTATATGAAATTCTTGTTTAATTAGCGCACTGTGTCATATAATAAATTTATGGGGCTAAGCGAGATTACAAAAAGATATTTAAAGGATTTTTTAATTTATCTGGAAGTTGAAAAAAACTTTTCATCGCATACTATACGGGCTTACAACTCAGATATTTTAAGTTTTTTGCTATGGCTTGACACAACACCTTTAGAACAAACCGACCACACAAAATTAAAAGATTATCTTGTATTTATCCAGCGTTTTAACTACTCTAAAACCACGCTGTCACGTAAAATTGCAGCCATCAGAACATTTTACAGGTTTTTGTACCGCGAAAAAATCATAGAGACAAACCCCGCAAACAGTGTACACGCACCTAAAAAAAACAAAAGCCTGCCAAAATTCTTAACAGGCAAAGAGATTGAACAAATTTTGAATAACATAAAAATTTCCACACCGGCAGGATATAGAAACCGTACAATTCTCGAGCTTTTGTACGCCACAGGAATGAGAATTTCCGAGTTAAGCAACTTAAATTTCGGCAATCTTAACCTTGAGGAAAACGAAATCACAGTCATGGGCAAAGGTGCAAAAGAAAGAATAGTACTTGTTTCCGCACGTGCAAAAGATTTTTTGGAAAAGTATATAAAGACTGTCAGAGATATGATTGCCGAAGAAGGAACAGCGCTCAGCGATAGTGAAAACAGTCCGGTATTTATTAACAAAACCGGCTACAGGCTCCAGCCGCAGAGTATAAGAGCTGTTTTGAATGACATTGTAAAAAAAATAGAGCTGCCTAAAAAAGTTACACCGCATGTTTTCAGGCACAGTTTTGCTACAAAGCTATTGGAAAACGGAGCCGATTTAAGAGTTGTACAGGAACTTTTAGGCCACGCATCAATCTCTAACACGCAAATTTATACACACGTATCGACAGAACGACTAAAAGCGGTGTATGATAATACACATCCAAGGGCATAATTTTTAGCCGGAAAAGATTTATTAATATTATCAGAGGGGAATAAGTATGTTTGATGTTATCACAATAGGCAGCGCAACAATAGATTCTTTTGTGGAATCTGACGCTGCAAATGTTGTCTCGGTAAGCACCAAAGACCACAGTATTGATTTTATGTCTTATCCTTACGGTGCAAAAGTAGAGGTAGAAAGCTACAAAACAGCAGTAGGCGGAGGCGGGCTTAATGCTGCGGCAAATTTTGCCCACCTTGGAGCAAGAACCTCCGCTATATTTAAAATCGGTGACGATTTTCAGGGTCGAAATATTTTAGAAAAAGTTGAACAAGCCGGTGTTGATACGTCTCTTGTTATAAAAAGCAAAACGGAAAACTCCGGTTCCTCTGTCATTTTATTGAGTTTTGAAGGAAACAGAACAGTTCTTGCATACCGCGGTGCTAACGGAAAAATAAAAGAAGAGGATATAAATTTTGATGCGGTAAAAAAAGCAAAATGGTTATATATAGCACCTCTTAACGGAGAGTCCGGAGCTGTTTTGGACAAGCTCGCACACTTTGCGGAAGAACACGGTACAAACGTTGCCATTAATCCGGGAAGTTCAAGTCTTAAAAGAGGTTTAAAATACTTTGAAAAAATTCTCGCTACAGCAGAGGTTGTGGTTATGAACAAGGAAGAGGCTTCTCTTGTAACTAAAATACAGGTTCGTCCTGACACCAAAACAGAGTGTTTTTCATCAGAAACCATTCACCCGGACATAAAGGCAATGCTCGACAAGTTGAAATCTACAGACGCAAAGGTTGTAATTATTACAGACGGAAAACACGGTGTGTATGCTTATGACGGCAAAAAACACTACCGCTGTCCTGAATTTCCCGCTAAAGTAGTCAGCACTCTCGGCGCCGGAGATGCGCTGTCATCAACCTTTACTGCGGCTTTGGAATACACAAACTGGGATATAAAGAAATCTCTTATGCTGGCTTCTGTCAACGCAGCGTCTGTTGTCTCTCACTTCGGTGCGCAGGAGGGCTTTTTAACCTTTGCAGAAATGGAAGAAAGATTAAAACAAACACCTGCTTTTATTGTTGAAGAAGTATAAAAGATAAATTAATAACAAAGATAAAAAAGCGTGCTTGTATAATAACCGGCACGCTTTCAAAATTTATTTTCTTAATTGACCACATGGTCTAAAAAATTTAATCGCACGGTCAATAACTTTTCCCGCTAAAACCCATAAAATAAAATAAGAGGAAGAATATAATTTACGGGGAAGATATATTGGGGATAAAATATAAAAGTGTTGCACACGGGCTTGATGCTTTTGTTATCAGAGCTGTTAATATTGAAAGGACAGAGGCATATAAAGCATTTGTAAAAGCTGACGCTTTAAGATTATCAAATCGTTTTAGAGAATCTATCAAACACTACCTTTGTGCGTTAATGATGGATAGAAACAACTATCGCGTTTACAAAGGTCTCGGAATATCTTACAAAGCCGAAAAAGAATACGATAAAGCAATAAAATATCTTGAACAGGCAAAAACAATGTCATACTTTTCTGCTGATATTCACTATGAGTTAGGACTTTGTTATATGCTGACAGGAAATTTTTGCGATGCCATAAGATGTTTTCAGCACACAATTTCACTAGACAGAACAAACATAAATGCGCAGGTACAGCTGGGAGTTGCACATGAGTGCATAGAAGAATTTGATATGGCGATTTTAATATATCACACGATTATAGAAAACAATCCGGCTTTTCTCAGTGCATACAATCATCTCTCAGCGCTTTACATGAGCCTGGGAGACTTCAAGGCCGCCGGCAATGTTTTTTCCCAACTTTTAAAAATAAACCCGTCTTTTAACAAAGCGTACCTCGGGCTGGCAATATGTTTTGACAAAATGTCACATAAAACAAGAGCCCTGCATTTCTATAAACTGTTTTTAGATAAAAAACCGCATTCTCATCACGGAGAAAAAATAAAAAAAAGGATAGAAAAACTCACCAAACAAAAAAGCAGAGACAACAGCGGAAATCTTGCAGTCATATAGAAATTATCACTTAATATTTAGTGAAGATTTCGTGCACAGATAATATCACACAATAATTTCATACGCTTTTAGAGGCTGTTGAGCGGCTTTTGACAGAAAAAACGCAGAGGGTTTTCTTGTTGACGGCGGATGATTATATGAAACTTCTGCTATAGAAGGGTCACGGAGTTTATAAATTTCTGCAACCCTGTCATCCAGCGCCTTTGCGGATTGATTATACAAGCCCGCAACATAATCCATTTCAGGGTCATAAATATCACGCACGTTATTAAGCCAGTATTGTGCCTGTATTCTGTATGCATCTTGCTCTTCTCTTATCGAGGTATACGGATCATTATCTTTTCCGTGAACAAACTCATGTATAAGATATGCACCGGTAAGTCTGGGGTCGGCATAGGTATATTCGTCCGTTACCGAGATTTTTCGTTTATTGTGTTCATACTGGGCAATATTGGTACGGCCGCCCATTTTTGATGTTTTATCAAACGATACAGTCATATCTTTCATATCATCCATATAGCCTGACGGAAAGAAATTTTTAGCTATTTTTACTGCCTCAGTAAGATTTTTTATTGCAGTATTATAACGTTCCTGTCTTGCTTTTCGAGGATTTATACATGCAAGCCTTAAATTTTGAGTATCTAAAAGATTGCGCTTTGCATAATCATAATTCGGTTCTATACCAAGCGCTCTGTTAAAGCATTCAATTGCTTTAGCGTACAGACCTGCTTTTTTATAATTTTCCCCGAGCAAAGTAATATTCTCTATATCCTCGGGGTTTTTGCCAAGATATGCCTGTAAATGAGGGATTGCCTCTTTATATTGACTGTTAAAACCGTATGTCTTAGCAAGGTTCAAGTGAATATCGGCATTATAAGGATCGGCATTAAGTGCACTTTTATAGTATGCAATAGCTCTTTCAAAATTGCCGTTTTGTAAATACTCATCAGCTTTTGATTTTAAATAAGAAGAAGAATATCCTCCGTAAATTTGCGGCTGACTATTGTTAAGAACAGTTAGTTTTGCTCTAAAAGACGGTCTGATATTTGTATATACATTTAAATTAGAAATCAATTTTTTCCCGATACTGTTTCACACTAAATCTTTTTTATTCTAAAACCAAATATCTGAAAAATTTGCCCTGTTTTCTGATTTATTTTTATAAATTGATACAAAACAAACAATATGCCGAGGCATAACTCACCTCATACAGCTTGTATCGTCTTAAAAAGCGCTGAACATACTGCCGTATAATTTTTTATAAAATGTAACGGCAATGTAAGCTACAATTATCCCGACAATAACAATGGTTGCCGGTTGCAGCCACGCAATAAACACATTTAAAAAGTTTTGCAGTTGATTATCATAATCTTTGGCAACATCTCTAAAAGCCTGCCCTAACCGGCCTGTTTTTTCGCCTGCCGCAATTTGAGAGAGAGCAAAAGGAGAAAAAAGCTGTGCGGCAATAAAAGAAGATGCCACATTTTCACCGTTTTTTAACATATTAACGGTTCTTGTCATACCGTATATTGATTGTTTGGTTTTAAAAAGAGTAGATGCAAGTTCTATGGATTCCATAATAGGTATACCTGCATCATATGATGCTGCAAGTACATAGAAAAAGTTTATAAAATAAATATTATTAACAACAACAGCAAAAGGAGTTTTTTCTACGATATAGTCAAGCACTCTGCACAACACCTGTTTATTTAATGCAACATAACAGACAGAACCAGCAATGAGGGCATAAACAACAGCTATTTTTATTATGGTTGTGACAAACAGTATCATTTTTGTTACAGGACACATGCCTGTAGTATACATAACCTCAAAAACTTTAAAGAAAAAGGACTGGCAAAATATCAAAACACCTATACAGCCTAAAAACAAAATAACAGGATAAGTAAGCGCACCAATCAAGGAACTTTTTAGCGTTTCTGTCCTTTTTATTTCTTCTCTTATTCTTTTAACCGCATCTTCCACCCGACCGCTTTTATCCCCTGCGCAAAAAAGCATTGCATATTGCGCCCCTATAATCTCTTTGTATTTCATCAACAAATCAGATATAGGCATTCCGTCTTGTATACCGCTTTTAAAAATACGGGCAAGATGTTTTATATTTTGATTTAATGTAGAGGATTCAATAGTTTGAAAAATATCAGTATATGAAAAACCTGCACTGTAAAGGCTCTCAATTGAGTTAAAAAACTGTTTTTTTTCGGATAACCTTAATTCCTTCATAATGAATTTATTATACAATTTTTTGCAAGAAATTCATACTTTTTTAATTCTGTAGTATGATAAAAGTGTCTAGAATAGACCGGACGGAAAGGGGGGCTATTATGATGTATCAGGTTTATACAAAAAAAGGAGGTTCTGACCTTACAAAAACACAGATAGGTGAATTTTCCGACCTTGAAGAGGCACTGGATTTTGCAGAAAAAGCAATAGAAGGCAAACCGGATTTAAAATACATAGTAGAATCTACATCAGGACACTTTAACAGCTACGGAGAACTGCTTGTTGAAGTTGTTGCGCAAAGTGAATAAATCTATTACAAAATAAATAAAAGGAGAATACAACGTGATTACAAAAAATTCTGATATTACGACAAACTTCAGCGGTGTTGACTTTTCAAAATACACTTCAAAAGTATCTGAATTTGTTAATGAATTTGCTAAACGTGCAAACAAAAAAGGTCAATTTCTCAACTGGGTTAACCTTCCGCAGGAACAAATCAAAAGAGTTGATGAAATATATGAACTGGCTGCAAAACTTAAAGCCCAAACAGGTGTAAAAAAACTCAGCGTAATGGGAATTGGCGGTTCAAAACATACCGTTGAACATATGTTATCAATCAACGGATTGAACATAAAAGGTGACTCTGTTGAATTTTATTCTGATGTTGATTCAGCAAGTCTTGAAAGATTTTTATACAAATTAAACAATGATATAAAAGAATCTGCCTTTATGATTGCATCAAAATCAGGTTCTACCTTTGAAACTAAAGACGGTTTCTTAAGAGTACTCGCAATGCTTAAAGATGCATATAAGCAGCAGGGGCTTTCATCAGAAGAAGCAGAAAAAGCAGCTAACAAACATTTTATTGCTGTAACAGATGCGGATTCTGAAAAAAGCGAACTCAGAAGAACATCTAACGAAAATAAATGGCTTGGTAATTTATTTATCCACGATGATGTAGGCGGCAGATTTTCCGCGTTTGATGACCACGCTCTGTTTACCCTCGCCTGGGCCGGTATGAAAAAAGAAGATATGATTGAAATGCTTAATGCAGCACAGGAAATGTCCTCATCTGCTTTAAGCACTGACTTTGATAACAATGATGCGCTGAAAGAAGGGATATTCTGGGCTGACGCAAAACTTAACGGAATAGAAGCCTCCGTACATCAGTACATGGGGTCTGTTTTTGAAAACACAGTATACTGGCATGCCCAAATGCAGAATGAATCTGTTAAAGACACTTTAAAACAGGTTGCAAAAGTACCTGATGCAATGCACCACAGCGCAGAGGCACACTTTAACCCTGCCAACAAACTTGTTTTTGCCCTTACAGTCCCGGTTGACAACGGCGTTTGCAGAGAAAATGCAGAAGCCTACATCGGGGCATTGACAAAATCTTATGAAGTTACAGGCGCAACTTTTGTGGAAAGAATAGAAACAAAAGGCATGGGGTTAACTCCGAAAGCAGCCGGCGCAATGACTATGCTGAGAGCGTATGCTACAGTATATCAGGAAATTGTTGAAAAAATTATGACAAATACCGAGTTTCCTGAGGTTCTTGACAGTGTATTGCAGCCGCATGTTGAGTTCTACAAAAAGAACCTCAAAGGCGGAGTTGTTGTTCCCGGAAGAATTTCTAAATAAAACGACAAGTTTAAACAAAGCGGGATTTTAATTGTCTCCGGATATACTGTGTTTAACACCGGATACAATCAAAGTCCCGCTTTGTCTGTTTATGCAGGCAATTATTACTAAATACGTAATATTAATTAACATAAAAAATCATGTATTTGCAAAGTGATATAAAAAGTGTTATAATAATTATGTTATTAATGTTTCGGCTAGTGTAAAAACCTTACGAGGGTCGGGATGTAAGATTTAGATATTGAAAAATATCAAGATATTACAAAACCCCTCGTTTTTTTTGTCTTTCATTTACCGGCGCTGCAAAAGGTTGTATCAAGAACCTTGAAAAGATTTACATTAACAGGATTAGTTATTTCATCTACTTTCACAAAACTGTCCATTTGTTTTGATGTTTCCAGCATTTTTGTTCTGCTTAAAAACAAATCGGTAATAAATTTTTTATTATCAAAATTTTGTTCAAATCCAAGACGGGAATAGTATTTTTCAAGATTAATACGGCTGTTATGCAATAAATCAAGCCCTATTTTCTGCGTATTATTTTTTTCACAATTATGAAAAAGCAGTTTAAACATGCTTGCACCGGCTAACTTTACATAATTGTTTTTTGACACAGGCCAAGATGCTATATTATCAAGGTAACAATCAGGAAGATTTTTATAACTCATTATTGAAAAAGGCTTTTTACCTTTTGCAAGAAGAAAAGAGCACTGCGGTTCATCAAACGTTGCCATCATAATTGCATTATTTATAATCCTTTTCCAGGAACGCAAAACATTGTTAGAATAATTTTCTCCTTCTGTTAGTTTTTTAAGTTTTATTCCCGCTGACATAACATCAAGAAAATTTCTGTCTGCATATTCCAGTTTATAAGCCTTAAATATCTGTTGTGTATTATTCTGGTTTGTTTTTACAATAGCATATTCTCTTGCTTTAAAATTAATATTATTATTTTTTCTATAAGATAATTCGTTTATTTTCATAAAATGCACCAGTCTTATAAGTGTAAATTAAGCTAAAAATTTTTTCAAATATTATTGCGAAAAATATTAATTGTTTTTATAATAATATTGAAAGGTTATTAATTTAAGTATCTCAATTAATAAAATGAGATACTTTTTTTATATAATAAAGGTTGAAATGCCCCGTATTATAAAACTATTTATTATAATATTAATGCTGTTATCCCCGTCTGCCGCATTCGCCCAGCAAACAATTATTAATGTGCCGTCTTCGGACGTTCTGCCATACGGCGAAATAATTTTAAAGCAGTCGAACAAATTCCGCCCGTTCAACGAAGGCAAATACGTGTCATTGACTCCGCAGCTTATTATTGGTACAGGGAAAGATACAGAAATCTCCGTTGAAGCCGGTACTAATATTGAAGATACAACTTCTGTCAAACTAAACCTGACAGCTAAAAAAGTTTTCCGCATAAAAAAGGCAACAAGGTTGACTGTTGGCGGCACACTGTCACCGTCTTTAACAGAAGGACAAAAACCGGACAGCATGATATACGCGCACGGCTCATATCTTTGTAAAAAGACAAGAACAACCTTTAGCGCAGGAGGATTTGTTGGCGGAAGACAGGAATTTCCTACATTGACAGGGGTAATGCTAGGAATTGACCAGACTATTATACCTAACAAACTCAGAGTTGCCGTTGACTGGGTATCAAGAGACGAATCGTGGGGTGTATTCGGTGCGGGATTAAAAATACGTCCGGAGCCTACAACCTCTATTACTACAGCTGTGCTTATACCCAACTCGTCGCAGGACAGAGTTGCATTTTCTATTTCTATATCAAAATATGTCGGCAAAGTACTTCCTGAATTTGCGAAAAAAGATACTGAACAACAAGGAGAAAATTTATGATGAAAAAGATTTTTATTTATTCATTATTGTCTGCTTTTTTGTTTACACTTACTAATATTGCGCTGGCAGACGGCAAAAATTTTAAAGAAGCTGATTGCGAAGGCAGGGATTTTTCCGGACAAAATCTTGAAGGAGCAAACTTTGAAGACGCAGAGCTCGACAGGGCAAACTTTAAAAACGCTAACCTGAAAAACGCAAATTTTAAAGAAGCTGATATAGAAAATGCTTCGTTTGAAGGGGCTAATCTTGAAGGAGCAAACTTTGAAGACGCTGATTTAGAAGAAACAACCCTTTTAAATGCAAAAATAAAAGGGGCAAATTTTAAAAATGCTGAACTGGAATATGCAGTGTGGACAAACGGCAAATTATGCGGTGCCGGTTCTATAGGCTCTTGCTGGTAAAAACCGCTGATTGAAAAAACAAAAAACTGCTAAATTAGTTTATCCGGTTTAATATTTCTTTGGCATGAGGGCACATGAAATGTAATTTTTGAAAAACTTCCGCAATATTATCCAAAACTGTTGTTCTTGATAATGAGGTGTTGTTTACTGATAAAAAAAACAAATCCATTGGAATTGCCCCGTCATTGTTCGGATAATAATAATTACAATCCAGTTTTTTGGCGCCGCACATACTATAAAATTTTATTCTTCTAACCGTATTAAAATCAGAAACATCAGGCTTTTCTACCTCAAAATACAAACCGTTTATATTCGCAAAGTTATTTTTTAAACTTTCTATAATTTTTTTACCATACCCTTTGCTATAAAACTCGGGCAGCACTGCAATATAATCTATCCATATAAAATTACATCCCTTATATAAAAGGACATATCCCACTGTAGTTTGGTCATCTTTAGCAAGATAAAAATAATAGCTGCATCTGCTGTCTGTTAAGAGGTGAATAAAATCGTCAATATTTTTTAACTCCGAAGCGGGGAACTGTTTAAGCATATAAGTATTATAAATTTTCGAAAAATCTTCTATCGTCGCTTTTTGTATTTGCAGCATATTAATCCTCTTACCTGAATAATGTATAATTAATATTATAAAGGAGCAAAAATAAAATGGATAACACTTTCTTTAAAAAGTTTATAATAATATTTTTCTGTCTTGTTAATATTTCGCCTGCTTTCGGTGCCGGTTCAATGTTTGATAATGACGGAAACTACACAGGTAACTGGAAACGAATGACAAATGTTTCTGCTTCATCGACAAATAACAACTATTCAAGTTCTGCATATTCCACATCCACCTGGTACGCAAACAACCGCAAACAAAAAATGATAAATGAACAAATACCGTATTCTGCTGCCAATTATACCCGGATGAATACCGTTCCTTTCAGATACAACACTCTAAACTATACAAGAGTAAGAAAAGTAAAAGGAGGCTACGGAGATTACAATGCAAAATGTTCTGACATCGGAGATGTAAGTTTTTGTCATTAGCACAAAATACATCTACCCCCATTTTGTCAAAGTCAGGCTGCAAATAACTAACATTTAAGCACTGAGGTTTATATATTTTGCACTGTTTATTCCTTCAATACCGGTTATTTCATTAAGAGTTTTTTCTGAAACCTCACTGTCAGTATTGATTATCATCATAGATATGTTATCAGACTGCGAACGATTTTGTGCAACGTTCATTCTTGTGATATTTATATCTTTATCTCCGAGTACTGTCGCCACTTTTGCAACCATTGCGGGTTTATTCTCGTGAGGAACGAGTATCATATGTTTTTCCGGTTCAATACTTGTATTGTATCCGTTAATTTTAACAATTCTCGGCATATCTTGAGCAATTAAAGCACCTGATACAGTATTTGTTTCCTTATCTGTAACAAGTTTCAGCGTAATTGAGCCTGTATAATCAGTTGTGGTATTAGATTTTGTTGTTGCAACATCAATCCCTTTAGATTTAGCAATAATAGGTGCATTTACGTAGTTCACGGAATTCATAAAAGAAGAAAATACCCCTTTTAATACAGCAGTTTCCAGCGGAGCTGCATCTAATTCCGAAAGGCTGCCTTTAACAGTCAGATAAATACCTTTCAAACCGCCTTTAGACATTTGCATAGCCAATTCTCCGATATTTTCCGCAAGCTGCATATAATCTCTTACGGGCTCAAGTTTGTCAGGTTTTAACGAAGGAATATTTACGGCCGAACGGGCAGAACCCCCGCCTAAGACATCTCTTATCTGCTGTGCAACATCTTCTGCAACTTTTAGTTGGGCTTCTTCTGTACTTGCGCCGAGGTGAGGGGTTAACAAAATGTCTCCTGAGGTTTTTACAAGCGGGGAGTCTGCTATATCAGGTTCAGTTTCATAAACATCAACTGCAGCTTGTGCAACCTGACCTGATTCCAGCGCTTGAGCAAGATCGGTTTCATCAATAATTCCGCCTCTGGCACAATTAATCAGCCTTACGCCCTTTTTCATTTTTGCAATAGTATCTTTGTTAATCATATGCAGAGTTTCTTTTGTTTTTGGAACATGGACGGTAATATAATCACATTGCCCCCACAGGTCGTCCAAATTTTCTACATATTTTGCCCCGAATTTTTCTACAACTTCTTTAGTAGTATAAGGGTCAGAGACAATAATATTCATGCCTAAAGCTTTAGCTGTTGTAGCAACATGGTGGCCGATTTTTCCAAAACCTATTATCCCGAGAGTTTTGCCAAAGACTTCGTGCCCCGTGAATTTAGAGCGTTCCCAGTTGCCTTGTTTTGTAGATGCTGCAGCCTTTGCAATATTTCTTGACATAGCAAGCATTAACGCTATGGTGTGCTCAGCAGCAGCGTTTGTATTTCCGTCGGGAGAATTTACAACAATAATACCATGGCTTGTAGCAGCGTCTAAATCTATGTTATCAACACCAACACCTGCCCTGCCTATTATTTTTAAATTTTTTCCTGCTTCAATAACCTTTGCTGTCACTTTTGTCTGGCTTCTTACCATCAAAGCATCATAATCACCGATAACTTTACAGAGTTCATCCTCGCTCATTGTAGGGAGTATTACGCCTTCTGCTGTTTCATCCACAATTTGTTTTGCTGTTTCGTTAATTTTATCTGTTATTAAAACTTTCATAAATACTCCCCTTAATTTTACGGACTGCAAAGATATCAGCCAAAAGCATTATACAATTTTTTTTAAATTTATACAAATGAGCTGAGGTTATTTAATATAAACCTCTTCCAGATTATGCAAAACCCCGCCTAAAGGAGTAGGATTTATGTTTCCGAATTTATTTCTAATAGCGGTAATTATTAACGGAGAATATAAATAAATAAGCGGTTTTTGGTCGTAGACAATCTGCTGGTACTGTTCATATAAATTTTTCCGTTTGTCAAAATCAAGCTCAAGTGATGCTCTGTCAAAAAGGTCGTTAATTTGTTTTTCCCAGGGGTATATTATCTTGTTGTCATTTTCGGTTTTACGCTGGTTAAAGACATGCAGTGTTCCGTTAGAATACCAGACATTTTTACCGCCGTAGGGTTCAAGAGGACTTCCGGTAAAGCCCATTATAACCGCATCAAAATCATTAGTGTTAACAAGTTTGCTGACAAGGGTATTAAATTCAATCGGTTTAAAATTAACGGTCATTCCCAGCTCTTCAAGGTCTTGTTTAACCATAACCCCGATAGATTCCCGTTCAGTGTTGCCGGCATTAGTATACAGGTCAAACTCAACTTTGTTGCCGTTTTTGTCGTAGAGTTTCCCTTTTTTCAAATAGAATCCTGATTTTTCGAGATACTCTTTTGCTTTTTTGATATCACGCGGGTGGCCTTTTGCAATTTTTTCGTTTAAATAGATAGAAGACAAAGGCTCAGGGGTAAACAGCGGCTGCGCAACACCGGCCGAGATATTAAAAACCATATTTTCTCTGTCCAGCGCATAATCAACAGCTTTTCTAAAATTCAAATCATTAAACCATTTTTGTTTTACAGGATTAACGTAATAATTTCCTTTTTCATTTTTTCTTGTATTCAAATTAAAAGCAAAGTATATAGTGCCGGTGTTTGGGCCGAGATTGTATATTTTGTAATCAGAAAATTTTTCTTTTTCTTTAAATAAAGCGACATTACTTCCCCTGAGCCCGACAGTATCAAGCTCGCCGGCTTTAAATTTTAACAGCTCGTTATTCAAATCGCCGACTATTAAAATGATATACTTATCCAGATACGGCAATTTTTGTGCTTTTTCATCAATCATGTAATAGTTGGGATTGCGTACATACACAAGGCGCTGTGCAGGAACATACTCCTTGAGCTTAAAAGCGCCGCTTGTAACAAATTCCGAAGGATTAGTATTAGAACTCCAAAAAGAAGCAAAAGCTCTTTTGCCCTGTTTGGTAACGGGTTCAAGCACATGTTTTGGGGCAATAGGCACGCTCAACTGTCTTAAAAACGGAGAGAATGGTTTTGGGGTAGTAAATTTAACAGTATATTTATCAATTTTTTCTATTTTAGGCAATTGAGAACCGATATACATAGCATCGCGGGTGCTTGTATTGCCAAAACCGCCGAATATTATTGTATTCCAGGTGAAATACACATCATCCGCAGTAATTTCTTTTCCATCCGACCACTTTAAGCCATGCCTGAGTTCAACAATATACGTCTTGTTATCTGGCAAAATTTTTATACTTTTTGCAAGCTTAGGAATAACCTCGCCGGTGTACGCATCAGTGGTAACAAGCGCGTCAAACATGATATCCGCAGCCTGAGAAGAGGTGGCGTCCATAGAATTCCAGCTGTTAAAAGTTTTTGGCCCCTCGCCGATAGTGCTTGTCACAAGAGTACCGCCGAACTTACCTGCGGGAGTGCGGGACACAAGATAATCAACACCGCGAATAGTCATTGTTTTTGGGGAATAAGGAGTGATATTCAGTTTTAAATCAAACCCGTTGTTTTTTTCAGAAATTTTTTCATCCTGAGGTCTGTCCGCTTTGATACAGCCGGAAAGGACAAAACATAAAAATAACAAAAGAGATATTGCATAAATAAATTTTTTCTTCATAAAAACAATTTAGCACAAATTTAAATATTTCACATAACCGGCCGAATATATTCTTTACAGAAAAAAGGACTGTCATCAGCGTGTAGCCCTCACCCCACCCATCTTCCCAAGGTGACGAGAAAGTATTTAATCTTCTTTGCAGCAATATCCGGTGGGCATGCTTGCTGTTTTGGCTGTGCTTTACAAGTAATCAGCCGCTTATGATTCAGGGTTAATAGTAACATTAACTAACAGAAACAAAAAAGCAGCTGCAAAACAGCTGCTTTTTGAAAATGATTTGAAAAAGATTTTGCACAGTACATGTGCTTTGTTCTCTAACGTTTTGAGAACTGGAATCTTTTTCTTGCTCTTT
>CALUQS010000003.1 GCA_944322975.1 Candidatus Gastranaerophilales bacterium | reverse complement strand
GTCTCCATAAAAACGTAACAAACAAATATTTTTGTCGGGGTAAAACCCCAACCTACGTTTGCTACAGCCGGCATTGTAATGCAGCGAAATATTCTGATTGCACAAGTTTTTTGAGTTCGGTCAGTGTGTTAAATAATTATACCGGATATTTTTTAGTGATATTTTTTTGTGCTAAAATCTCAAATGTATTAATGATAGAGAAATATGAGGATAACAGATTATGGTTGAACTTTCACCTTTGCAAAAAGCAAGATTAACTTTTAAGCCTGTACTGCCTTCTACACTTGCTGCAGGCATAAAAAAAGTAGAGGTTATAGAAGGCGAAAAAACCGAATGTGTTAAAGATCAGGAACAGATTAAAAGACTGTTTGCCAACACATACGGAAAATGCACTGTAACTTTTAAATCCGGCGCAGAACAAGAATTTGCCGCAAGAAATGTCGGCGTAATTTTATCAGGCGGACAGGCACCGGGAGGCCACAACGTAGTTGCAGGTTTATATGACGCGCTTAAACAGGCTAATCCGCAAAGTAAATTGTACGGTTTCTTAGGCGGCCCATCAGGGATTATCGACGGAGAATACATTGAATTCACAGATGAAATCATTGATGCGTACAGAAATACCGGCGGATTTGATATTATCGGTTCCGGACGTACAAAACTTGAAACAGAAGAACAGTTTGAAAAATCACTCGCAAATTGCAAAAAATTAAATATTTCCGGCATAGTTATTATTGGCGGGGATGATTCCAACACAAACGCCGCAATGCTCGCAGAGTGGTTTGTTGCTAAAAACGCCGGCATACAGGTTATCGGCTGTCCAAAAACCATAGACGGCGACTTGAAAAATGACCAGATTGAAATTTCGTTCGGTTTTGATACAGCAACAAAAACTTATGCTGAACTCGTAGGCAACATCCAGAGAGATGTTAACTCCGCTAAAAAATACTGGCACTTTGTTAAAGTTATGGGCAGAAGTGCAACCCACGTGGCACTTGAAGTCGCTTTGCAAACACAGCCCAACATCACTTTGATTTCAGAAGAAGTTGAAGAAAAGAAAATGTCATTGAAACAAATTGTCGACTATATGGCAGACATAATTGCAAGACGTGCTAATGACGGAAAAAATTTCGGTGTCGCACTGATTCCTGAAGGGTTAATTGAATTTATCCCTGAAATGAAAACAATGATAGCAAACCTCAACGACGTTATGTCTTCTCTTGAACAGGACGCATCTTACAACAAACTCACTGTTCCTGCCGACAGATTTGACTTTATAGAAAGCAGACTTGAGCCTGAAAATGCAGCGGTATTTGAATCACTGCCTGTTTTAATTAAAGCCCAGTTGCTCATGGACAGAGACCCTCACGGAAATGTTCAGGTTTCTAAAATTGAAACAGAAAAACTCTTAATCGAAATGATTAAAGTTAAATTAGCAGAGATGAAATCTCAAGGCGAATTTATGGGCAAATTCTCGGAACAGTGCCACTTCTTCGGATATGAAGGCAGATGCGCGTTCCCGTCAAACTTTGACGCTAATTACTGCTATGCATTGGGCTTTAACGCTTATGCATTGATTCAGTCAGGTTTAACCGGATATCTTTCTTCAGTAAGAAACCTCACTGCTCCTTCTACCGAATGGGTAGCAGGAGGTGTTCCGCTTACAATGATGATGAATATGGAAAAACGCCACGGACATATGAAACCGGTTATCCAAAAAGCACTTGTAAAACTTGACGGGCCTGTATTCAAAAAACTCGAGGCTAACAGAGAAAACTGGGCAATGAATGATGAATACATTTTCCCCGGTTCCATCCAGTACTGGGGGCCGAGTGAAGTTTGCGATATTACAACACAAACTCTTAAACTCGAAAGAGCTGCTGCTTTAACTTCTGTATAAGCAGAGTTTTGATAAATAAAAAAGGCAAAAGGCGGATATTTCACTATGTCCGCCTTTTTTATTGCCGTTTTGTCTTATTTTTACAACGGGCTGCGCTCTGGCAAGTGTAATACTTCAGGTGATAAAAAATCAATTTTTTACGGTTATTCTTTTAACAAAGCTTAATTACGGCTTTTGTTTTTATGAAAAAGATAAGAAAGGTGAAAAAATGAGTTTTAATCCGTTACTAGAAAAAGGAATACCCGTAGAAAAACAGCTGAGAAGCTGGCATGAAATAACCAAAAAACCCTTCAACAAAAATGAAGTGGATTGTTACACCCGCACACGCCAGATACTTATGAACGGTATAGAGGTTGAGGCGTGGAACTTTAAACATAACTTTGCAAGAAATTGCGCTGACCCCGAGATAAATAAATTTACTGCAATGACAAGACGTATTGAAGATATGCAGCAAACAACCGTTAACTGGCTTACCCCTTCAGACCAGTCGATTTTAGAAACAACTCTGGGATATGAACAGGTAGCAGTAGATTTGACCGCGTGGATGGCACAAAATGAACCGGACCCGTATGTAAAAGAAACTTTTGATTTCGGGTTGTTAGAAGACTTCGACCACCTGTACAGATACAGCCAGTGGGCTTATTTTGAACACGGCATAAGCCCGAATGACATTGTTCAGGGGCAAACTGATATAATGCTGAGCCGTCCTACACAAAACCACCACAATGACAACACTTTGAGACTGAGAAAACCTTACGACAAAAAAACAGCAGACCCACAGACAAAAGTTAATATTTACACGCTGGTTTCAGGCGAACAGCAGACACACAACTACTATGCCGAACACGGTATGGAATACGGAAACCAGTGCATAAGAGAAACCTATGCGGAAATTAAGGATGTAGAGGAAGAACACGTTTCTATGTACGAATCCTTGATAGACCCGACAGAAAGCTGGTTTGAAAAACTGCTTTTGCATGAGTTTACGGAAGTATGCAACTATTACACCTGCGTGGAAGATGAAGTTGATGAACGTATAAAAAAAATCTGGGAAATGTTTTTGGAATACGAAATCGGACATTTGAAAATTGCAGCAGATTTGTTCAAAAAATACGAAAAACGAGACCCCGAAGAAGTAATAGGCAACAAAGTGGTTATCCCAAACAGGTTTAAATCACAAAAAGAATATGTTGCAAAAGTTCTGGAAACCCAGATACAAAAACGTTTGTCAAATGAGGGTATGGGGTATAGCGAAATCAATAAACTCCCCGATGACTGGAAAAGTTATAAGGTTCAGCAAAAAGTCGGAGAAGAAGGCGCACCGACAGAAATGGTGATTCAAGTAATGGCAGCAGCTAAAGGCAGAGATTTAATTATTGCTGGCAAAAAGCTTAAAGACAGTCAGGCTGATTTGCTTGAAAAAGGGCTTGAACCAAAAGCTCAGGCTCCCGATACTGTCTCACCGCAAAAAATGCGGGAAATGATGGAAGAAGAAGAAATAGAGCACGAATGCTAGTTCTGCCCCGTCAATAAGGCTAAAGGGTTTTTGATTTTATCAAAAACCCTTTTTTTGTGACCTTTTTACTAAGCAGGCGATGGGGGCAATAAGTAAAGAGCATGTAGGATGTGGTAAATCGCAGATTTACCGCATCAAAAAGATTACCAAAATATTTTTGTTGTTGTAAATAAAATTTACCACAACCTACGGGCTTTCTGCATCATTTCCGTCAAGACCGACAAGGATTTCGTAATCAAAATTTGTTTTTTGATTAACAATACTATCCAACGCATCTTTTATATATTCTTTTTGATTACAAAAAGTAACAAGTACACTTAACTTCATATATTGTCCATAAGTGATAAATAATATTGTTTTTTAGCTCAATAATCTACATGAATTATAGAATTGGTGACCAAATATGTCAAATTTTAATTCAAAAAGTGATATAAAACTTTGTTTTTATAGATAAAAAAGATTGGCATAATAAATAAATGGATAAAAATAGAAATGTTTTTCTT
>CALUQS010000002.1 GCA_944322975.1 Candidatus Gastranaerophilales bacterium | reverse complement strand
TGTTGTTAACGTTGTAAGCACCGATAGCGTATTTGCCGGCAAGTGCTTTTTTGAACATTTCGCCTGTTCCTACTAATTTTCTTTCTGCCATGAGTTTTTCTCCTCTTTTTTACTCGAGCATATTCATGAAAAAATTAGCGCAAACAAAGGTTTTTTACAAGATATTTTATAAGAACATATATATAAGTTGCGCTAAATTTAAATTTAGCGCAGCAAAAAAGAAGTGTTTTCTCAAGATAGCCATCACCCTGCCTGCGGGCGAGTGAGAAGAATAAAAATTAAAGTGCATTCTGCAGCCCTCACAAAATCCCCGGGCGCGGGGAACCATTTCAGGCAAACACCTGTACTATCGCTTAATATTTCGGAAACAGCCGTCCGGATAGGATTTACAAAATGTTACATTTTTGTGGCAAAAAATTAACTGCTCATGTCTTATAATTTATAAGAAAATAACGGTGCAAATATGAAAATTAATCCTACAGGCAAAACATATCAGCAGATAAAAGAACAATTTAAACAAAAATTTGCCCAATCAAAAAAAGAGGTGCAAGAACGCCTAAAAGAAGCTAAAAACGATGCTTTCGAAGCAGCGGGGCGGTTTGATGAAAAAATAAACGACGCAAGGTTAAAAGAAAAAGCCCAAAAAGCAACAGACTGGGTAGAAGACCGGTTTAATGATGCAAAAAAGAACACACAAAAAGCTGCTGACTGGACAGGCGAAAGAGTGGAGGATATCAAAGACGCATACGCAAGATTCAAACAACAATATGCCGGCTATACAATGCCTTCGCCTAAATTGGAAACACTTGGACGGGAAATTAAAGAATTACAAAAAAGTTATTTGTTTAAATCTGCAATTTTAGGCGGCTTAAAACAAACAGCACCTGAGCAGACAATATTGATTTACCGCAGAGAAAAAGAACTTCAACAACTGGAACAACAGGTGCAAGCCGCCATAGAAAAATACAACCGTTTTGCCGCGCGGCAGGCTGCTGCACAAAAAGCATTTGATTTGTTGAATAACAATATTTAGTGATGTGGTGCAATAAATTGCACCCTGCTGACTGCGGCCTTTTGCGCCCTCACCCCAACCCTCTCCCCGTGGTGGAGAGGGGGTATTTAAGCTTTGCCCACCTTACGGTCTGCATGTTCACAAAAAAACCGACCTTTGTGGAGTGAGTTACAGAAAGTTACACAAACAACAACAAGCGAGGTTTGTTTGAGGCACGGGGAATTATTTGAACCAAATTAATCTTTATACTTTAACAATTTTTACGTGCCGAGTTGCCGAGCACAGGTTTGTGTTACTTTCTGTATGAACGTAACAGCAGGTCGGAAAGTTTCTTGGGCTCCACCCGTTCTTTGCGTCAAAGAATGGGTGGAACATAAATCAAAAATCTTTGTTTTTATTTTTTTTATGTTCATTTCTTTTGTGTCGCAAGGACTCCGTTTCGAGTTGACTAAATGTCAAGTTTTTGTGCAATAAATTGCACCCTGCTGACTGCACAAAAATATTTAATTTTTCACTTTATTTGTGGTATTCTTTATAGATATAAAGGTGGAAAGTTGATATGAAAATTACGGCAAAAAATCTTGTAAAAATATACGGTGACAGAACAGTTGTTAACGATATAAGTTTTGAGGTGAATCAGGGAGAAGTTGTCGGTCTTCTGGGGCCAAACGGTGCCGGAAAAACAACTACTTTTTACATGGTGGTAGGCCTTGTAAAAGCTAACGGCGGCAAGGTCTTTTTAGGCAACAAAGATTTAACCGATGTGCCGATGAATATACGTGCAAAAGAAGGTATAGGCTATCTTCCGCAGGAGGCGTCTATTTTTAGAAAACTTTCCGTTGAAGATAATATAAAACTCGTTTTGCAAATGAACGACAAACTGACGCCTGAAGAAAAAAAGCAAAAGCTTGAAGATTTGCTTGAAGAGTTTGGCATGAAAGAAAAAAGAAAATTTTCAGCCATTTCACTTTCAGGCGGCGAGCGAAGAAGGGTCGAACTTGCAAGAGCGCTTGCGGCAAGTCCGGAGTTTATTTTGCTGGATGAACCTTTTACCGGTATTGACCCTATCGCTATCGGCGAAATTAAAGAAAACATAAGAAAGTTGTCGGAAGAAAAAGGACTGGGCGTGCTTATTACCGACCACAACCCCAAGGCAACGCTTTCTATTACAGACAGAGCTTATGTCATTTTTGACGGCAAAATAAAAATACAGGGACGCAGCGAACAGGTTGCCAATGACCCTGTGGCAAAACAGTTCTATCTGGGAAAGGATTTTACACTGTAATGAAAATGCCTAAAATATCTTTACCTTTTAAGATTTTTGACGGATATATTACAAAACAGGTTTTTGCAGCTACACTTGTTTGTATTTTTCTTTTTGTAGTTGTATGGATTGCACCTGAAACTCTTTTAAAAGTAATAAAAAGGACTATGGCCGGCATTTATACCCCGTGGGTAGGTTTTCAGCTGCTGGTGTACGAGGTGCCAAAAATTGTGGGCAAGGCACTGCCGGTAGGTTTGCTTTTAGGTACGCTTTTTACATTTGACAAACTCAGCAAAGATTCCGAACTCACTGTACTGAGGGGTATAGGGCTTACCTTCTGGAGGCTAGTTTACCCGGTAATTATTCTGAGTATTTTTATTTCGGTTTTGTGTTTTTCTTTGTATAACACATTGATTCCGTACAGCGAAAAAAGGATTAACGACTTAAAAAACGAATCTTACGAAACCCACTTTGTTTATACAGTAAAAGCCGATAATGAACAGCTTGAAAAAATTATTGTTGTCCCCAGATATTACAAGGATATGATTAGCAAACCGCTGATATTAAATTTTGACTCCTCACAGTATAAAGATACGAGTGTGCTAAGCAGTATTTTGCAATCCGATTACGCCGTGTATAAAAAAGGCGAATGGGTTGTGCATAATGTAAAAAAATACGAGCTTACAAAAGACGGGGTATTTAAAAGCATAAGCAATATTCCGGATGTAAAGGTGTTATCCGGCTACAGAGCCGATAAGGCTTTTAAAATCATGTCTTATTCAACCAAAAAAGAACGTGAATTAAACAACTCCGAAATTACGGAATACATAAAAATGTTGAAAGACGAACACCTCAACGATGAATACAGGTTCATGCTCAACAAATACCTTCAAAGGTATTTTCATTCATTGATATGTATTTTATTTGCAATCTTAGGCTGCCTGCTCGGGTTTTCAAAACCGAGAGAACAAAAACTGGTCAACTTTGTAATAGGAATAGGTATTGTTTTCGGATATTATATTACTCTGCCGTTCTTTGATATGTGTGCGGAAAAAGGCATACTCAGCCCGTATCTTACATCATCCATACAGCCTATAGCTATTTTGACAGCAATATTCATCTTTAAAAAGCTTAAAGACCTTTAAAATCTTTTTGGAGGAGATTAAATGAAAAATTTAATAAAGTTAATCAGCCTGCTTTTTTGTGCACTGTTTTTTGCTACAGGAGCCTGTCCTCCTTCGGCAACAGATTCCAAAAGCATTGAAATTACAAACGACAACGGGCTTTATATAATAAGAATTCCTAAAGAAAGAAATGCAAATATAAGACCTTATGTTGCAAAATCACTTGTGTTCAACAAAACTGTTTTTGAAAAAACTGACGCGGAACTTGTTATAAACGGGGGCTATTTTGACCCTAATAACAAAAAAACAACCTCTTATGTTGTAATAGACAAAAAATTGGTGCTTGACCCCGTGACTAACAAAAGCCTTATGACAAACAGCAGTATCAAACCGTATTTAGATATTGTTTTGAACAGAACAGAGTTTCGTGTGCTGGATTGCCGCGGAAAAACCAGATACGATATTGCGGCACACAACACAAAACCGCCTTTCAGATGCGAAATAAAACACTCCTTGCAGGCCGGCCCGATGATTTATCCGGACTTGCGGTTATCCAGAGAATACTTTGTTGTAAAGGATAAGCAGGGGAAAGTCACAAGAGATTCCATAACAGCGCTTAAAAAATGTGCAAGAACCGCAATAGGCATTAAAAACGGCGATGTGTATATCATCATTGCAAATATATTCCATAAAGTTACACTGCCGGAAATGTATAAAATATGCGAAAATTTGGGGCTTGAAAAAGCAATGAACTTTGACGGAGGCGGTTCGACATCGCTAAACTACAAAGGAACAGACAACCCTGAATATAAGAATTTTGAAATAACTTCCGATAAAAATAAAAATGCACGAAAGCTAAAGTCTTTTCTGGTAGTTGATTAAAATAATCTGATATTATAACCGGCGCAGGCACAAAAAAAGCGGAACCGAATGTCCGCTTTTTGTTTTTTTCTTTTTTTATATTTATTATGAACCCGTATTAACACCGATTGATTGCAGCTGTGAAGCCATCTGTGAATACTGGTTATTCAGCAGAGCAATCTGCTGGTCCATATAGTTAAACTGATTTGTCAATCTTTCTCTGTACTGTTCCAAATCCTCCTGTTTGGCGAGAATTTTATCCGCAAGATTGCTAATCTGGCTTGACAGAGATTCGTTTCTTGCAACAAAGTAACCGCCTTCAACATCCAGTGCATACTCAAGCCCTTCCTGAACTTTTTGCATAACACCCTGGGTTGCCTCTTCTCCCGTCAGCGGGTCTGCACTTTTACCGATTAAAAGTTCTTTTACTGCTGCAGGGTTAGATTTGAAGGCCTCCATAAATTTTTCTTCGTCAATAACAAGCGAGGTTGTGTCGGCGTCAACGTCTAAACCGGGCTCACCGGATGTAATACCGATATCCGCAAGAGATTTGTACACCCCGTTAGGGTTTATAACATCTGTTATAGAGGTTCTTAACCGGTTTCTTATTGTAACAAGCGAGGTCTCTCCGTATAAATAGCCTTCGGAGTCTGTTTCCGTATCAGTGTCGTTTATTGCTTTGTTAAAGGACTCAACAAAAGACTTTAATGCCTCAAGAACACCGTCAGCATCGGATTCTCTTTTTATATTAACTTTAATTACTTCATCGCCGGTAACTTCTTTAAGCTCTAATGATACACCGGTAACACCCGTTTCTGCACTTGTCAGATTATTTGTAGCCGCTTCTTTTTCTTTTCCGTTAATAGTAAATTTTGCGTTTTGCCCCTGTGTAACATTGTCCTCGTCTGTCCAGCCAATCCACGATGCAAAATCAGAACCGTCGGCATCCTCAATTTTGATTTCCTGAGCACCGGTGTTATTGCCTTCTATGACAATTTGCCCGTCTTCAAGGTGAGCCTGAACACCGGCATCTGTAGAATTGTTTATTTGATAAACAAGACCGTCGATTGTTGTATCTCCGTCTACTTTAAACGAGGTTCCGTTAATTGTAAATATTCCCTCTTTGTCGTACCCGAGATCGGATAATTTTAATGATGAGTCTGAAAAATCCAATTTTTTCCCGTCTTCGCTTTCGGGGCCGTAAGTTCTGACAGAAGTCGGTGTAGCAAGCTGCTGGACAGTTATTTTTAAAACTGCCGGTGTAGCAACCTGCGTTGCCGTAGCTGTTAAATATTTGTCATCCTCGTCAGATGTGGTTACGGTTGTTTTAACAAAAATATTCGCGGCAGAACCGTGCAGGGCATCCGTAAACTTTTGCGTTGCCGTGTTTACGGACGTATATGTGCTTTTTAATGAATTTAATACCTTTGATTTGTCATTAAGCTCATCTTGCTGGGCTGTTAAAGAGTCTATTTTTGTCTGTTCAACACCAACAAATGCTTCAACCCATTCGTTAATAGGCAAACCCGAGCCTAAACCGGATATTGATAAAGACATAATTCAATTACCTCAATTAGTTATAATTATACACATTTAATAATAATTTACCTGCCAAATATTAGAATCCACCAAATAAATTATTTTGAAAAAGCATTACCGGATGCGAAATAGTATATATATCAATCTTTTTCGGCTGCAGCGTATATACATTATGATTACTTTACATTTTGAACTTTTTTATTTTACAGGTATAATCTTTATTGGAAGTATAGGTAAATTAGGTACGGAATAATTTCTGTTATTAATAAAAAAACCGGTATATTTTTAATAGCAGTAGGCATGCTTATTGTTCAGGCGTCGCCTTGTTTTGCACTGAGTTCAAAATGGAAATTCTGGGAGCGAAATAAAAAAGACAATATTGAACAGCAAGCCCCTGATACCCAGCCGTCTGATTCTCTGTGGGACAGCGTGCAGCCTGACAAACAAAAATTGCAGGCTGAAAAAACCAAAACCACTTCCGACATAAAATTCAGCTCTGTAGAAATTGAAGGCAACAGCCTTATTTCTACGGAAGAAATCATGGAAAATGTAAAAATCCAGCCCGGCGACCCCTACAGCGTAGAAACCGTACAGCAGAATTTAAAATCTATCTATGACATGGGCTACTTCAGCGAAAAAATGCGCGCCGTACCCGTTAAAGTTGATGATAAAAATATCAAATTAAGAATCATAGTGCAGGAAAATATTCCTATTACCGACTTCACGATTTCCGGAAATGACTCCATTGCAACCGGAGATTTGCTGCAAATACTGGGGGCTTTAATCAACAAACCCCAAAATATCAACAAAATTAACGACGCAATACAGGAAATTCAGGAGTATTACGCAAGTCAGGGCTATATACTTGCGAGGGTAACTTCTGTTACCGATGACCCTGACGGAATCGTTAATATTGTAATAGATGAGGGCAAAATCGGTTCTATTGTTATAGAAGGTAACAAAAAGACCAAAGATTTTGTTGTTAAAAGAAATATTCTCACCCAGCCCGGTACTGTTTATAACGAAAATCTCATCAAACAGGACTTGATGAGGCTTTACGGTACACAGGCGTTTAAAGATGTAAAAAGAACAATTGAAAGAGACGAGGACAATCCCGAGGTATACAAAGTAACAATCCACCTTGAAGAACAAAGAACCGGAACAATCTCATTAGGCGGCGGTATCGATACGGCAACAGGTTTGTTCGGTACGGGCGGATTTACCGACAACAACTTCAGAGGAACAGGCCAGCGTGTTTCTTTAAGCCTTTTAGCCGGTACCGGTGTTGTTATGGCAGACAGCTCCATGCTTAACAGAGCAAACCTGCAGGCTGAGATAAGCTGGTTTGAGCCGAAATTAAAAGGCACAGACAACTCGTTGATGATAAAAGCATTCGGACGTGATTTTGCCAGCTATCAGATACCTCTGGCTGTTGAAAAACGTTTCGGGCTGGAAGCTACAATTTCCAGAGCTTTTGTTAACTTCCCCCACCTTGTCGGGTCATTTGGCGTAGGGCTTGAAAATGTTCACGTAAAAGAGGGTGATGCAAACCAGATTGAAAGACTTTATGCCGCACATAATATACCTATTTCAGAACGTGCAAAACAATTGCAGGGCGGTTTGTTCCTTTCTCTGTCACCCAGCTTAATTTACGACACAAGAGACAATTCAACCCTTCCGAGAAGCGGTGTATTTGCCAATGTAAGATTTGACGAAGAAATCGCTCTTGACGGTTTTGATAATACGTTTGGCAAACTTTCCGGCGGCATTAAAAAATACTATCCTGTCGGCAAAAAATCATCTGTATCACTCGCTTTCAGAGCCGGAGGAAAAATCCACGGCGACATTCCTGAAGTTATGGCATACCGTTTAGGCGGCCCGTATACGGTAAGAGGTTTTAGAATGAGCGGAATCGGTACCGGTAACGGATTTATGATGGGTTCTGCGGAATTCCAGACGCCGATACCTTTTGTGGACAGAATTACCGATGCAAAATTTCTTGATAACATAAGAATTGCCGCATTTGTTGACGCCGGTCAAATTTACGGTTCAACAGTTACAAATGAAATTTATAACCGACCGATACACGCTATCACTGCCGGTGTAGGTGTAAGGGTTTATGTACCCGGGGTAGGGCCTTTGAGCATAGACTGGGGCTATCCGCTTACAGGTGTTCCGGACGGAACGTCTAAAGGCGCATTCACTTTCGGTGTAGGTGAGTTTTATTAATTAATTCATATGCCGGATGAACAATAGATTTATTAAATCGTTAAATAAAATGAGAAAGAACGGAGGAACTAACATGATAAACTTAAATACCAAAAAGGCACTATCAGCTATGATTTTGGCATCTATGCTTACATTAGGCACAGGTTTGGCTGCAGATACAAATTATTGCGCACCTGCAAAAGCCGAACAATTTACTCCGCTACAGGGAAAAGTTATTTATGTACCGTCAGGCACCTCATTCCCCGCAACCGCAACAATGGAATTGTCCTCGGAATCTCTTGAACTCGGACAAAGTGTTTGCATTGCGCTGTCACAAGACTTTTATTATAACAACACTTTAGTTGCTCCTATAGGCAGTTCTGTAAACGGAACTGTTATACAGGTTAAAAAAGCCGGCAGAGCAGGAATAAACGGGCAATTGATGGTTAAATTTACAAATATTATCACACCATACGGACAAATGATACCTATATCCGGTAAAATTCAGACAGAAGACGGCTCAGGACTGATAAAAGGCGGTACAAAACTGGAATCCGCAACAGAATATGCTAAAGATATAGCAATAGGCTCTGCAGCCGGTGCGGTTGCCGGTGTAATCATGGGGCCGTTGTCCGGCGGCAAGGTCGGTAAAGGTGCAGTTTACGGTACGGCAGTCGGCGCAGGTGTCGGGGTTGCAAAATCAATATGGGATAAAGGCGAACCCGCAACAGTTCCGGCAGGAACAGTTGTCAATATTGTGCTTGACCAGCAAATGACCTTTACACCGCAAAAAAAATAATACCAATAATTAAGTAACTCGGGTGATTTGTTTTAGAGTTTTGCTTTTGCTAAACTATAAAACAAAAGGAATTTGGGGACAAAATGACACTACTAGGCAACATCGAAACATACGAAGAAGAGGACGAATTACAGGATTCCAAATACACATACGGAATCTACAAAAAGGAAGACGAGAACGACATCCCTCTTCCTAAGTGTTTTGTCTATTCTGCTGTTTTACACCCTGTCGCACTCGGGTTGATATGGCTGAGCATAATTATTCTTGCAATACTCGGTATAAATTTTTCGATATTTGACAAACCACAGCCAAAACCGAAGGATATCGAGTTTGTTCTTGTGAACAAAGAGGCTCCGCCTATAAATAAAAATACAAAATTCAGAGCTGATAAAAATTCGAGAGCCGGCGGAATACATGACCCGAAAAGACCGGTATCTCTTCCGCAGGCTGCATCAAAGGCGGCAAAATCACAACAGGCAGCGCCTGTGCAAAAAGCAAGCACACCAAAACGCGCATTTGCTCCGACGCCGCAGCCAAAACCAAAACAGCAGCCTAAACAACAAAAGACCCAAACTAAACCGGCACCCACACCAAAACAGGCTGTAAATATTCCAACCCCATGGGCGCCTAAAAAAGTTGAAAAACCGGCAGCACCGCAAGGAGTGCCAAAGGTTCAGGCTCCTGCGCCAAAACCGGCAATAAAGCCCAGTGCTCCGAAAACTAAAAAACCGACAGGTTCTTTTAATATACCGGCGCCTAAAATTGCGGCACCCAAAGTTGCGGGCCCGTCAGGCGGCCCTGTTGCGGGAACAAAATCAGGTTCGGGTTCTAAAAGCGGAAGCGCAGGCAGCGGAAGCAGATATACCCCCTCTCCGAGTTTTTCACCGAGCAGTTCAGGCAGCTCTTCCGGCGGAAGATTTTCTCCGGGCAGCTCAGGCAGAAGCGGTAATGTCGGCAACCCCGGCCCCGGAAACCCTAAAGGCGCACCAGGTATAGATGCTGTTAAGGAACCGGATTTCGGCCCGTATATGAGAGAATTGCAGCGCAGAATTAAAATGAACTGGGAACCGCCCAAAGGCAATGAAAGCAAACGTGTTGTTCTGTTGTTCAAAATAGCAAGAGACGGACGTTTGATATCTCACAGAGTTTACAAATCTTCAGGGTTGCCGGCAGCAGACAGGGCTGCTATGCATGCGGTTGAACTAACGGCTCCGTTTAAACCCTTGCCTCCGGAATACAAAGGCGACAGTGTTGATATTCAATTTACTTTTGACTACAACGTTTTTGGCGCAACCGCATATTAACAAAGGATTTATAATTATTAGCAAATAGAAAGAGGACAAACAATGGAATTATTACTAAAAGCAGCAGTCGAAGATCTTTGGATTATAGCCCCTATTATTCTTTGTTCTATTTTAACGGTAATGGTAGCAATCAACAAGTTTTATTATTACAGCAAAAACAAAAGAAATGTTGTACTTTTCATAAAAAAACTTCAAAAAGAATTATCACAAAACAACCTTGATTCCGCACAGAGTCTCAGCGAACAGCTCGGCGGTATCATAGGCGGTGTTGCGGAAGAGGCCGTAAGAATTTTTTCCGAACAAAAAAGCGGCTTTTCACGTTCATTTGATATTGCCTCAAGCCTTGCAACAAGAAAACTCGAGGCACACCTTACCATATTAGGTACAATAGGCGGTGTTTGTCCGTTTTTAGGTTTGTTCGGTACTGTTGTAAGAATACTTTTTACATTCCAGGATTTGGCTCTTCAGGGCAATCAGTCAGCTGCCGTAGCCTCCGGTATTGCATCAGCATTGATAGCAACTGCATTAGGGTTGGGGGTTGCAATTGTTGCGGTTATTCTTTACAACTATTTTCAATCTGTTGTTAAAAGATTTGAAGACGACTTCCAGCTTATCAAACTCTTGTTCTTGAGCTTTGTTGACAGCAACGAAGAAGTCAACATAAACCAACCCACAAATATTGCATTATAAACAGATGAAAGTAAATAAAAATGGCATTCAAAACATCAAAGGGCAAAGAGGCTCTTTTTACGGAAATAAATATAACTCCGCTGACAGACATTTTTCTTGTTCTGCTTATTATAATGATGGTTATAGCACCGACTTTTCAATCAAATGACAGCAGCATAAAAATGCCCGAGATAAACAGCGGTCTGGCTGTTGAACAAAAAAATGCTACAGTTTCAGTTACAAAAGATAACAAATTTTTTGTAAACGGCACTCAGGTTCAGGAAGACGATATTTATAACAAACTGGTGGCACTAAAACCAACTCTTGAAAAAAAAGAAGTAGTTGTTAAAGCTGATGAAAGCGTCAGAAGCAGAGAAATTATGAAAATTATGAAGGCTGCTCAGGATGCTGAGTTTGACAAGCTGATTGTGGCGGGGGAACCTCTTTCTAAAAAAGAACAAAAACAGCTGCAAAATAAACAACGAAATGAAAATTTGGAAAAACACTCATCTGACTTAAGTCAAAATACAACACAATCAGATTACAATCCAATTTCGGATGAAATTCCGGCTGATGAATAGGATATAAAAAATGGCAAGAAACAGAGACACTTTTAATGAAATAAACATAACACCGTTAACAGATATTTTTCTGGTGTTATTAATTATAATGATGGTTATAGCACCGTTGCTCGACCAGCAGGGGTTGAATCTTGCTGTTCCCAATAATGTGGAAGTTCAAGACGTTAAGCAGGATAATAAACTGATTTCTGTTACGGTAAGCAATGATGACAGATATTTTATTGAAGAGCAGGAGGTTGACGCCGGACAGCTTGAAGATACAATTAGAGCTAAATTAAAAGATTTTCCCGAAGGTTTGTTAATCTTAGCCCAGCCTGATGCCTCACACGGTGCTGTTGTAAAATTAATGGATAAAGCAAGAAACGCCGGTGTCACCAATATATCTGTAGCCGAGTCATAATAATTAATTTATCTGAGCGCAGACTCGCTTGTTACCTTAGGGTATCAGTGCCCGGGTTATAATATGACGGACGAACTTGTTTTATTTGCCTATTCAATAAGTTATCCGTGTCAGTTGACTATATGAAATTTGCTCAAAATACTTTACCATTGAGCTATTTAACAATATAATGAATACAATGGCGGTAATTTATTTAGAGAATTTATATCAAAGATGAGCGAAGAGTTAACATCAAAATTTTTAAAACAGGCTTTTCAGCTGCAGGAAGAAAAACATTACAAACAAGCAATAGAGGCCTTGTACAAAGCATTGTGCATAGAAAGCGATAATATTGAAATATTGTCACAGATTGCACAGCTTTATTTTTTGATGAATAACTTTGAACGGGCTCTTGAATATGCAGAAAAAATACTTGATATCAATCCTGACCATATTGAAACTCTGAAAATAGTTGTTAATATAAACAAATATAATAAAAATTATGCTAAAGCTCTGCAGTTTGCTGAAAAACTTTATAAACTGTCTCCGGAGCCGGATAATTTTATAACATATCTTGAAATGTTATCAGAATGCAGCCAATTTAATACAGTGCTTACCGAATTAGATAACTGCAAGTTTAATTATGAACAAAGAAAAAATGAAAAACTGTTATTAATTGAAGGATATTCAAGATTAAAATTAAACCAGATTTTTAAAGCTATAGGTGTATTTCAAGAGATTATAAAGTTGTATCCGCACAACACTGATGCAAAATTTTATCTCGGCGTAATTTATTATCAAAAACATCAGGATGCAGAGGCAGAAAAACTCTTTAACAGCATTCTTGACGAAATACAGTGCGACAGAACATACAACTATCTTGGTCTGTTGAAATTAGACAAGAACAAAATTGCAGACGCCATAAATTACTTTCAATTTGCAATAAAAATTGAGCCAAATAATCCGTTTTATCATTACAATCTTGCCACCGCATACTCTTTAAACGGCTGGTTGACAGAAGCCGAGAATTCTTTTAAAACAGCTGTTGCCATTGAACCTGACAATATAATTTATAACTATTCTCTGGCTTATTTGTACTATGAACGGCACGATATCAAAAAAGCACAGGAAACAATTGAACATATTTTACAATTAAACCCTGAATATACTGATGCTGTTATCTTACAGGCTTTGATAAACTCGCAAACAGGAAAAATAATCGATGCCAAAAACAAGCTGCAAAAACTGTCTGAAAAAATTGAGGACAACGATTTTTTATACTATGCACTGGCTAAAGTATACAAACAATTTCCTATGTATAATGAAGCAATTGACAGCCTTCAAAAAGCCTTGTTTATAAAACCGTCTTCACTTGAATATTTGAGCGAACTGGCTGATTGTTATTGCGAGCTTGACCGCTATCAGGAGGCAAAAGATATAGCAACTAAAGTTTTGTATTTAAACAACCGGTTTATCTTTGCTCATTTGCTAATGGCAAAAATTAACCTTAAACAGTCCAGATACAGCGAAGCCTCTAAAATAATTGACAATATATTGAAATTGGACAACAGCTGTGCAGAAGCTTACAGATACAAATCAATTATATATGAAGCTCAGGGATTGAAAAATCTTTCGATAGAAAATGCCAAAACCGCCGTATTGCTCCGGCCCGATAATCATTCATATTACGCATTTCTTGCAAAACTTTATTTTAATGCACAGGAATACGAAAACGCCTTTTTGTATTATAAAGAAGCATCAATGCTCGATGAGTTAAATGTTGATTATCTGTATAATGCAGCGGTCTCGGCTGACAAAGCAAATGATTTCAACAATGCATCTAACTATTATTCGTATGCTTTACGGCTTGAACCTTTCAACAACCTGATTATATATGAATATGTTGATTTACTGAAACGTAACAACAAAATAAAACAGGCTCTCAGTCTTTTGAAAAATAAAATAAGCACTGTTGAATCTCAAAACGTAGCTAAATTGTTAAAACAAAAATATAATGAACTGATAGAGGAATCTAAAAAACCTGTAATACAAAAAATTAAAGATTTTTTAACAGGACAAAAATAATGTCGGATAAACCTCTTTACAATAGTTTCTTAGAGATGTCCGGATTCCGGCCAATGTTTTATTAGCTTTTTTCACCGGTAAGCTCCTGAGCCCGCTGCGCTCCTCAGGATGACAGCCATTTTGTAGAACCGCAGGGTGGGCAAAGCTTAAATACCCCCTCTCCTCGAGCAGAGGGCCGGGGTGAGGCTACAGAATTCATTTTAATTATTCTCCCTCCCCCCTCGGGGGAGCGGAATCGGACTGGCACGCCGTGTGAGTGAAACGAACCCAGTGCCACTGTGAAGGGCTACGTTCAGGAGCCCGAAACGTCCGATTTCAAGACAGAGGGGCTGGGGTGAGGGGTCAAAAGCCCTGAGAGTCGTAGGGTAGGCAAAGCTTAATTACCCCCTCTCCTTGGGGAGAGGGGCTGGGGTGAGGGCTACAGAATTCATTTTAATTATTCTCCCTCTCCCGCTGGGAGAGGGCTGGGGTGAGGGGTGCACAGGCTTTTCGTGCCCGCCGTTACAAAATGTTCTTACTTGCCGACTTTCCAGCGGAAGCCTGCGGTGAGAGAGACGCCGTTGCGGCCGCCGTTGTGTATCATTGCCTGACAGTAGGCTAAGAATCTGTCTTTAAAGCGTTTCTGTACACCTACACCATATTGTACATACGGCTTAATTGACATTTCGGGTAAACGTACGCCATTAGCCGTCACACGGGAATCATCAAGCAGGTTCCATACCATATTTACACCTATGTATGGCTGCCAGCCGTTTTGGGTGTTGCCGATTAACTTGATTCCGGGTGCAAGCTGGATTGCATGTAATGGGTCACTTTCGATTCGTACTCCGGCTGCGTTATTGTAATCAAATGTATTTACAAAAGTGTAACTGATTAACATGTTAGGCTGCAAGATTAAGCCGCCGTCAAAGAACTCAAAGTTGTAACCTGTTTTGTTACCGATACCGGCAAGCAGCATTGTGTAGTTTTCAGAACCATACATTGTGCTTGCGTCACCGGCAGAAGCGCCTACTGAAAGTGTTGTTGCGTTAAAGAAGTTCCCTTTGTAGAAGGTTGCTGTTCCGCCGATTAAGCCGCCGTTCTGGTAAGCGTCAACGCCGCTGTATCGTTGCGAAGCACCGTTGTAGCCGATATATCCGGTTAATACACGTTCAAAACCGTGTGAAATTTCTTGTAACGGGCTGTCGTAACCTACTAAAGTACCGTAGTTTATGTTGCTTACTTTAGGCCCGTTTTTAAGCGGAACATTCTCAAAGCTTGCATACGGTTTTACCCAGAAACCGGGGTCGTGTTCTTTGGTTAACAAGGGTGAGAATGTTCCAACGTCTGTTGCGTCTGCTGTCGGGCTCATTGCGTATTTGCCCTGATTGATTATTGAAACACGTTCAAGGTAAGGTATGTTCATAAACGTATCTGCGTGTTGGAAGGCATAGTTGAAG
>CALUQS010000001.1 GCA_944322975.1 Candidatus Gastranaerophilales bacterium | reverse complement strand
GCCGATAAAATTGACTAAATGTCAATTTTTGAGAGGTGGTAGACGCACAGCTCCGATTAAAAACCTAATATTATGGGCCTGTGGCACTCTGCCGATAAAATTGACTAAATGTCAATTTTTGAGAGGTGGTTGACGCACAGCTCCGCTTGAAAACTAAATATTATGGGCCTGTGGCACTCTGCCGAAAAAATTGACTAAATGTCAATTTTTGAGAGGTGGTTGACGCACAGCTCCGCTTGAAAACCAAATATTATGGGCCTGTGGCACTCTGCCGATAAAATTGACTAAATGTCAATTTTTGAGAGGTGGTAGACGCACAGCTCCGATTAAAAACCTAATATTATGGGCCTGTGGCGAAATTGGTAGACGCACTAGACTTAGGATCTAGCGCCTATGGTGTGAGAGTTCGAGTCTCTCCGGGCCCACCATTTAATCAAGAGGCTTGTATAAAGCCTCTTTTTTAGTAGCTACTTATGTCTGTCTTTTTTGGCTATATATTTGCCGGTATAATGTGATAAGCTTATTATACTTACACACAATTTTAGGAGGTTATGTCTTATGTCTGATACCCAAAGATGCGAAAACTGTATTAATTTTAGAAAAGCAGTTATGATAGGCTGCGGCTTTGTTGGGGCGGCAAGTGCCTTTAGTCTTATGGAATCGGGTTTGTTTACAGAAATGGTAATGATAGACTCAAACCGCGAACGTGCAGAAGGCGAGGCTCTTGATATAAGCCATGGAGTACCTTTTGCAAGACCGATGAAAATATATGCAGGAGATTATGATGATATAGAAGGCGCCTCTTTGATAATTATTACCGCCGGAGCAAATCAACAGCCGGGCGAGACAAGGCTGGATTTAGTCAAAAAAAATGTTGAAATTTTTAAATCCATCATTCCTGAAATTGCAAAAAGAAATTTTAACGGTATTTTACTGATTGTATCGAATCCTGTTGATATATTAACCTACACAGCACTAAAACTCAGCGGGCTGCCTAAAAACAGAGTAATAGGCTCGGGTACCGTACTTGATACCGCAAGATTGAAATATGAAATAGGTAAACATCTTGATGTTGACAGCAGAAGTGTTCAAGCTTTTATAATAGGCGAGCACGGAGATAGCGAAATGGCAGCCTGGAGCTGTGCAAATGTTGCGGGCATAGCACTGAAGGATTTTTGTGAGATGAGGGGGCATTATGACCACGACAAGGCAACGGAAAAAATTGCCTTTGACGTAAAAAACAGTGCTTATGAAATTATTTCAAAGAAAAAAGCAACATATTACGGCATTGCAATGTCTGTAAAACGTATATGTGAAGCAATTGTCCGTGATGAAAAATCAGTTCTTCCCGTTTCTTCATTAATGTGCGGAGAGTACGGTCTTGAAGATGTTGTTTTGAGTATGCCTTGCGTTGTCGGCAAAAACGGACTTGAAACACATGTGCCAATATCGTTGAACAGGAAAGAAATTGAAGAATTGCACAATTCGGCCGACACTTTGAAAGAAATACTTAAACAAAACGGACTATAGTTTATTTCATATAGTCAACTGACTCCGATACAATAACTGTCCGCACACGGTGTACAAGCGAGGTCACACTCAGTCATCTTAATGATATAATAATCAGTATGAAAGAAAAACTGACTTATTTGCAGGACAATTTAAAAGAAAATAAGCTCATCCGGTGGCCGGATACCTGTTTTCCGCTAAAGTTTTATATTGCACCCTTCAGGTGGTATAAACGTGAGCAAAATGACAGTTATAAATATTTTGCCCTTGTAAAAAAAGCGCTCGAAACCTGGGAGAGCGTAAGTCAGGGAAAAGTCCGGTTTAAGCTTGTCCAAACTCTTAACGAGTCTCAGGTTAACCTTGATTGGAAAAGAATAGACCGAAAGTCACTCGGGCACTGCTATTTTCATTTTGATAACCAGAGCCGGCTATATTCTGCCGAAGTTCAAATAGGGTTGTCGGACGGTATAATCCATCAGCAGTATCAGGATGAAAATGAAGTGTATCATACTATTTTACACGAAATAGGTCATTCACTGGGTTTGGGGCACAGCCCTTATGATACAGATATTATGTATACCCCGCATAAATACGGGGTTGTAAACCTCTCACCGCGCGACGCGTACTCTTTGCAATGGCTGTACAATTTGCCTTACGGCATAAGTGTTAAAGAGCTGGCTTCAAAATACGGCATACAATCAAACGATATAGATTACATAATTACACAAATAACTACAGCCGGAAAATCTTCAGAGTTTGAAGATGTAAAAAACTCTATACAGCTTAAACAAAAAGACCTTGAAAAAGAACAAAAAGTGCTGGCAGAAATGAAAAAATACAACTTAGGACTGCAAAATGTACAAATATCCTCAGATATTCAAGAATATATTAAAAAAAATATAATGATGAAAAAAAACGACCCAAACTAAAACCGGTTTATTTTATTAAACCGGTTTATTTGTGTATATTTCATATAGTCAACTGACCCCGATATAATAATTAAACTTTGGTTTCCTCTTCTATTTCTTCTTCTTTTTTAGGTGTCATATGTTCGGCAATAAAACCTGTATTAAAATTACCGGAGATAAACACATCATTTGTAAGAATTTTTTTGTGATAAGGAATTGTTGTCTTAATGCCGGTTATAACATATTCATCGAGAGCGCGCAGCATTCTTTTTCTTGCGTCTTCTCTGTCTCGGCCCCAGCATATCAATTTACCTATCATAGAATCGTAATAAGGCGGAATCCTGTACCCTGTATAAGAATGAGAATCTACTCTCACCCCGAAACCGCCGGGAGCAATGTAGCCTTTTATTTCTCCGGGGCAGGGCATAAAGTTTTTGTCGGCATCTTCTGCGTTAATACGGCATTCAATGGCATGCCCTCTAAGCTCAATATCGTCTTGAGTAAAGGAGAGTTTTTCGCCTGATGCAACCCTGATTTGTTCTTTTACAAGGTCAACACTGGAAATCATTTCTGATACGCAGTGTTCAACCTGAATACGTGTGTTCATTTCCATAAAGTACCAGCTGCCGTCATGGTCAAGCAAAAATTCTATTGTACCGGCACCTTCGTAGCCTATGGATTTTGCAGCAGTAATAGCGGCAGCCCCCATGGCTTTTCTTGTTTTTTCATCAATTGCAGGCGACGGAGCCTCTTCCAGCAGTTTTTGATGTCTTCTTTGGACAGAACAGTCGCGTTCCCCGAGGTGAACAACATTGCCGTAGCTGTCTGCAATGATTTGAACCTCTATATGACGGGGATTTATGATATATTTTTCAAGATAAACTCCGGCATTGCCAAAAGCATTCTGAGCTTCTGTCTGGCAGAGGGTGATTGCCTCTTCGAGTTCATCCGGAGAATTTGCTATTCTCATTCCTTTGCCGCCGCCGCCGGCTGTAGCTTTAACAATAACCGGATATTTTGCTTTTGCTGCAAATTCTTTGGCTGCATCAATATCATCAACAAGATCGGTTCCCGGTGTAACAGGTACTCCGTTAGCCGTCATTGTTTTTCTTGCGGTTGCTTTGTCACCCATTTTTCTCATAGCTTCGGCAGAAGGCCCAATAAATTTTATGCCGTGGTCACAGCATATATCAACAAAATCGGAACGCTCCGACATAAAACCGTAACCGGGGTGAATTGCGTCAGCACCGCTTGTCAGTGCGACGGATATTATTGCCGGAATATTCAAATAGCTTTTTGCACTCTGTGCAGGTCCTATGCAATATGCCTCATCAGCAAGACTTACATGTAAAGAATCCGAATCAGCCTGTGAATATACAGCAACTGTTTTTATACCCAGCTCTTTGCAGGCTCTTATTATTCTGACGGCAATTTCGCCTCTGTTGGCAATTAAAACTTTTTTTATCATAATAAAATAATTTCCCTAAGTCTGATAGATAGTATAATTTTATCTCAAACTTGAGAATTTATCATAATTTTTTTATATTTTGTAAACTTATTATTTTCTTTAACTTTTGTAAATTTTATTAACAAACCGGCAATTTTTTTAAGGCTAGTGTTTTTATTTATATATAGAGTTTATGAAATAAAGGCGGACTATGGGCGGATTGGAATTTAATCCACAAGTTAATTTCTTTCAACAACCGGTACAGAAAACAGGTGCCGTAAACGGCGGCTGGGGTACCCCCCACGTTGGCGGAACCGAAAAAGCCGGCGGTTCATTCGGAACATCAGGCGGTTCTGCTGTTGACAGAGAGCTTGCGGATATGAAAAGGTTTATCCCCGCATACAACGGAACCGGCGAGCTACAGCCGAATAATGCGGAACCAAACGCAAAATTCCAAATGCTCTATGCATAACAAAAGTTTTAATTAATCAAAAAAGCTCTGAATATTCAGAGCTTTTTTTGTGTTTAAATCTTCAAAAAACAACCAAGCACTATGGCAAGCACTATCAATATCATCGGATTCTTTTTTAATTTCAGCCCGATTAGCATAAAGATAACCAGCAGGATAAGCGCTTTTAGCGAGATTATATCAAACAAATTATGCGAGGTTTTAAACTTTTCAAAATGAAAAAAAGTGGTGTTCATAATCTTTAGTCCTGCCACACCGATTAACGCAACAGCGGCAGGGCGCAAACCGTACATAATATTGTTTATGTATTTATTTTCTTTGTTCTTTTTTAAAAATTTTGCAAGAGAACATATGATTATAACTGACGGAATCATAAAAGCAACCGTCGTAAACAGAGAACCAATGATTCCTCCGACTTTTACCCCGACAAAAGTTGCCATATTTATCCCGATTGGGCCGGGGGTAAGATTCGATACCGCAATCATCTGGGTAATTTCAGACACGTCAAACCAGCTGTATTTTTCCACAAGGTAATACAAAAAAGGGATAACAGTGTAGCCGCCGCCTATTGCTACCGCGCCTATTTTCATATATTCAAAAGCAAGTAAAAAGACATTATTCATCGTTTTGCTGCTCCTTTGCCGTTTTGGGCGGTGTTTTTTCGCATTTTGCTGCGCAAGCGCATTTTACATCTGCCTTAGGGAAGGCAAAATGGCGGAACAACCCGAGTGCTCCGGCTGAAATTACAATAATAAACGGGGAAACATTCAATAATGAAGCGGCAACGGCAAGTATAAAAATCATTGCGCTGAATTTGTCGTAAATTGAAAACTCCCACAGCTCAATTATTGTCAAAAATATTAAAACACATACTGCTATATCCAGAACGGAGAATATATTTTGGACAACAGGATAGTGCGTGATTACCGACAAAAAGGAGAATATCAAGACAATGCTCAGATACGCAGGCAGACAAACACCGCTGACAGCAGCAATTGCACCTACAGTGCCTCTTGCTTTGTAGCCGGTAAACATTGACACATTACCTGCTACAAGACCTGGGAAACACTGGCTCAGGGCATAGTAGTTTGTGATTTCCTCCATAGTGCAAATTTTTTCTTTGTCGCACATTTCGCTTTTTAAAAACGGCAAAATAGCATACCCGCCGCCAAAAAGCACCATACCTATTTTAAAAAATATCCAGAATAGTTTTAGCAGGCTGATTTTTTTTGTTTCTGCCGTCTGTTCGCCGCTTGACATTATTTAAGCTCCGAATCCAGTATCTGCGCAACCTCTTTTGCGGCTTCGTGTTTTGAAAGTATTGCCTTAACCTGTGACAAATCCGCTATCATATTATTGCGGCAGGTTTCATCGTTTAATATCTTTAAAATATTCTCCGCTATTGTATCGGGGTTGGAATCCGCCATTAAAAGCTCGGGTACGATATCTTTGTCCATAATAATATTAGGCAGGCAAACTCTGTCAATACATCTTACGAGCCTGTAAACAAGATATGCAAACCATGGGCCTTTATAGCTTATTATCATCGGGGTTTTATACAACGCAGCCTCAAGAGCTACCGTGCCCGATGCAAGCATAAGCGCGTCTGACGTGCTTAAAAGTTCATAGTTTGCGTTTTTGACAATTTTTATATCCGTATTGTTTATAAATTTTTTAAAGGTGCTGTCGTTCAAGCTGTCAGCCTGCGCAATAACAAACTGCACGTCAGGGGATTTTTCTTTAATAATTTTTGCTGCGTTCAAGAAAGTTTTAGCAAGATAATGCAGTTCAAATGTACGGCTGCCGGGGAATATTGATACAAGTTTTTTTGTTTTATCAAGACCATACTTTTCAAAAACAACGGCTCTGTTTGCGGCTTGAGGCATTTGAGAAATCAGCGGATGTCCGACAAACCTGACGTCTATGCCTTCTTTTTTATACATCTCTTCTTCAAAAGGAAAGATAGTCATGACTTTGTCTATATTCTTTTTGACGGTTTTGATTCTCCATTTGCGTGACGCCCAAATCTGAGGCGGAATGTAGTAAAAAACTTTTATTCCCGCTTTTTTCAAAAATTTTGAAATATTAAGGTTAAACCCGCCGTAGTCAATAAGCAGCACCAAATCCGGTTTGTATTCTTTTGTCAGATAATCAACAAGCCGTTTGCCAAGCGTCATATGGTCAAATAAAATTTTCGGCGTAAGCCCCATGGCTGACATATGAGCTTTTGAGTGGTCAACAAAAAGTTTTACACCGGTTTTTTTTAAATTTTCCCCGCCTATTGCCTCTATATTTATATCGCTGCGCAAGTTTAAAAGCTGTTTAACAAGCAGCGAGGCATGTTTGTCGCCTGAGAGTTCGCCTGTTACAATAAATAGCTTTTTTTTCTCCATAATTTATAACTCCCCGCGTTTAAACATTTGTCAACAAGCAGCGTCCATGCCGGCTGACAGGCTAGATAGCCATAACTATTATGCCTTTTTTGTTAGCAAAATCAATAACTTTTTTCTGGTCAACGATGATTGTTTCATTGGCTTCTATTGCAAGAATTTTTGCGCCGAACCTGTCCATTGTCTTAAGGGTATTAAGGCCTATGGCAGGTATATCAAAACGTTTGTCCTGGGTGGGTTTGCTGACTTTTACAACGGTAATACCTTTTCCGCCTAATTTGCAGCCCCTTTCAATACATTTGTCAGTACCTTCTATGGCTTCTACAGCCATAATCATTTTGTTTTTAATAACAACTGACTGACCTACGTCGAGTTTGCCCATTTCTTTAGCAAGCCAAAAACCGTATTCAACATCCAGCGCCTGTTCTTCGTCAGGCTCATGAAGTCCGAGAACACCCGGAGGCGCCATTAGATTTTTAATAAAGATTGTCTGGTCAAGCACTGTTATACCCATTTTTTCAAGCTGGTCAACAATAATAAGCATGACCGCATCATCATTCAGCCTCTGGGCTTCTTTCATAAGGCGGATAGCTTCCATATCCAGTTTAGGGCGTCTCAGCAGCAAACCTTTATGCACTTTGCCGATAAATGTTACCTGTGTGATTTTTTCGTCCACAAGAGTTTGTTTAATTTTTAAAACTTCACCGGGACCGAAATTATAAACCTTTGAGCAATATTTTTTCAGTCTGTTTCTGTTGTCAGAGGAAAGAGAAATTGCAACAACATCAAAACCGTTTTTTTGTGCAGATTCCGCCATCGCAACGGGTAATTCTCCGTCACCGGCTATTAAACACTGTTTTTTATCCAGAACAATTGACAATTTTCTCTCCTTTAGTTTGTGGGCGAATTTGCAGGTTATACAGCAACAGCCCGCGGCTGCACAGGGCAATATCTTATTAAATACGATACAGATACAGCCTGTATGTCTATAATACCATAACAAGTTTTTTTTTCAAATTTATTGCAGGTGTTTTTAATCCGTGAAAAACAGTAATATTAGGGGGTTTATACGGGTTAGCCAAAACAGAATGTTAATTTTTGTAAACCAAATAGATGATATTATTAAAGTTTTTTGATAATTATGCCGATATATATATTGTTAGACCGAAAGGTCAAACAAACCTCCTCCCCAAGTCTAGTAGCCGGCCTAAATGGACGGCTTTTTTTTATGAATGTAACTGATTTATATAAAAAACAAAGCCTTCTGAGATTTACCCCAGAAGGCTTTTGATTTTATGGATTTATTTTTATTCGGTTCTTACACCGTTTACGTATTCAGACTCTGTACGTTTAATACCGTATCTGTTTTCGTATTCACTTGCGGTATTTTCAGCTTTTTGTTTGTCTGTGCCTGCGTAAGTTTCTCTGTTGTATTTCTCATTATCGTGAGTGTTGACTATATAGAATTCAGATCTTTCGGTTTTTGCAAACGGATTAGAAGTTGATTTGTAAGATACACCTTTGTAATCTTTACTTGCTTTACCGTGGTCAAATTCAGCATTTACGTTGAGTGTATATTCTGTTTTGCCGTCTTTACCGAATACTGTAGCCGGGAGGCATAAGTCTTCGTCAACTTTCGGGAAGAATGCATCTGTTGATTTTGTTACGCCTGCAGGTAATGTACCTTTTGCTTTCATTTCTTCAAAGTATGCGTCTTTTACCTGTCTTACAATATGTTTAATATCAGCCCAGTTGTCGATATCGTATACGTTTTGTATAACTTTTGTCCAGTCATCACCTGATTGTACTTTGTAGCAGTCAGTCGGAGTTGTTGTTTCTTCAATTTCTGTTTGAAGGTGTACAAAGTAGTTTTCTTTAGCATCTGCCGGTTCAATTTCCGGATCTGTTTCTTCTACAACAGGTTGAACAACTTTGATTTCGCCTGATTCAAGTTTTGTTAACAATGCTAATGCTTCTCTGTGGTTAAGAACACTTGCATCTCTGTTGTCATCGTTTTGTGTATCTTCTACGTCAGCAGAACCGCCTGCGTGTCTGTATGCATCAATTAACTGGTCTTTCAAGAGATTGCCATCTTTTTTATCTACATAGAATGATGCTATCTTTAATGCCATTGATTTAGCTTCTTTTGTCGGGAATGATTCAGATTCTACAACAAAGTCTGCGTAATCCTGGAATGATTTGATATCGGAATCTATTTGTACAGGGATTGCTTTATCTTCAACCCTTGCTGCCTGCAATTTCATTGAGCTTATTGCGCCCAGAGCTGTAGCAAGTATGCCTGTAACTAATGGTGCATTTGTTGGTAATTCTTCACTAGACACAGTGTATTTGTGTATATCACCATAGCCTGCGTTGTTAACATCAATTTTCGAAAATTCATTAAATCTGCATTTAGCGATTGGCAAACCTGCTGCCACTCCTATAGCTCCAGGGAGAACCGCATCTCTTATAACTTTGCCTGCGTCAATTTTCTTTTCAATACCGTAGCCTGCGCCTTTCATAATCTCTTTGGCTTCTGCTACCGTAAATCTTTCGTTAGAGCCGTTAGCACGTGCATATTTGTTTAATTCATCAGTAATGAACTGTGCTTCACCTGCTTGTACCTTTTTGTTTGAGTAAGATACAACGGCTTCAGCACCAACCAGGTTGTCACCGATTTGATAAATAAGTTCATCAGAAATACCTGCTGCATCTAATTTTTGTTGTAATTTTTCCTCGTACTGAGGACCTTCTTCGCTCTGTCTGATTTGAGCTACGTTGTTGTTTTGTCCTACAGATTTAAACAGTAATGTTGATTGGTTGGTTGAGCCTGTAATACCTCTTCCGAATGATTTAAAGAAGTGAGCAACGCCTTTTGTTTCTGCATATTTTTTAGCTGCTTTATACTGTTCTTCAGAAATCTTGCCGTTTTTGTATTCTTCTTCTAATGCATATCCGACAAAACCTCTTACGTGGTTTGGATTTGTAATATCAATATCAAAATCACCCTCGCCGACAAGATGTCTTGTCATACCTGCAAATTTTTGTACTAATTGAACTGCGCTACCCTGCTGGAATGCTTCACGAACAGCCATTTGGTTTTCTAATACTCTTAAAGCTGTTTGATATTCAGAATCATCAATTCTACCGAAGCTGTCAACGCCTCTTCTTTTGTCATCTCTTGAACGTCTTGAATGTAAAGCTTTTAAATCTTTTTTCAATTCTTTTTCAAGTTCAGAAGTTGTCATTGATGTTTCATAACCTTTTTTACCTTTAATCTGTTCAAGCAATTCAATTGCTGCCTGTTCTTTTTCTGATAATTTTGTTGATCTGGCACCTGCATTACCATTGTTTTTGATTGCATTGGTAGTACCTAAAATTCTTAAATCTTCTCCGCTCATGTAAATATCCCTTTCTTTTTCCCTAATAACATTGAGTAAAAAATTTAATCCTCTATACTTACATGAAAAATTTTTGAGTTTAAAAATTGCTTAAACAAATAAAAAATGTTTACAAAAAAAGAGCGTTTTAGTTCAAAACGCCCTTTTTATAACACTTTTTAATTATTAAGTTATGTTAACATTAATGACCTAATGCCCATCTCAAGCCCAGTGTCAAAGCAATACCGTTACGGCCGCCGTTTCTTATCATAGCCTGACCAAAACCGGTAAATCTGTCACCGTGGCGTTTCATAATACCGACGCCGTACTCGATATAAGGTTTAACAGCAAGCTCGCTTAATGCAACATCATCAGCATAGAATTTTGTTCTGTCCATGATGTTCCATGTCATGTTAACACCCAGATAAGGCTGCCAACCGTTGCCGAGGTTGCCGATAATTCTCAAGCCCGGAATGATTTCTATTGCGTGCAGCGGATCCTGTGTAACTCTTACACCGGTAGTTGTGGTGTAATCAAATACGTTTACAAAGGTATAGCTCATCATGTAGCTTGGCTGGATTATGAGTTTGTTATCCAACAATCCCCAGTTATAACCTGATTTCCATGCCGCACCTGTCATCAGTATCGGGAATCCGTCGTTTCCGTAAACGTGGCTTGCTTCTGCAGCACTTGCGCCGATGTTAGCGGTAACACCTGTCCAGAAGTTGCCTTTATATGCAGTTGCAACACCGCCTATTGAACCGCCGTTCTGCCAGATATCAACACCGTTATATGCTTGATGTGACCCGTGGTAAGCACCGAAGAACGAGAAGTTTCCGTCCCATCCGTGGCCGAGGTCTATAATATCAGACTCTCCGCCGATTAAAGTACCGTAAAATACGTTAGATACATTCGGTCCGTTTTTGAGCCCGACATTTTCAAAGTTAGCAAACGGTCTTACATAAAAGCCGTCTCTTTCTTCCGGAATTACGTTAGGAGCAAATACCCCTGTATGGAAAGCTGAGGCGTATTTGTTTCTCATTTTCCACGCCATTCTTTCTTCCGGAGTCATCAAGGTGACCATATCCATATTTGCAAATGACTGCCTGTAGATGTTATCCATCATAAGGAAAGCAGCCTGTGCAGCAACCGGCCCTGCGATAATGGAATCGGAATTGCCTATTTTATTAAAGATAAAATATTCACCGGGATCCATTGCTGATGAGGCACCGCCGCCTGAAACAGGATATGGAACAGTTTCCTGTTTTACTTCATATTTATATATAGGAGACTCAACAATATTAGCGCCTTTAGACAATTCTACGTGTCCGACAAGAGCCTCTGCGTCAGTAAAGAGAATCCTTACATCATCTGATTTTGCCTCTGAAACTGATTTCATCTGGTCAATAAACAGTGTATTTCCGTTGGGGTTTGTAATTGTCGGAATATTTGCCTTTAAAATAGCATCCATTTCCGGATTTCCGGAATCAGAATATTTTCCGCCCAAATCAACGTCAAGTTTTATATGAGAATCGCCAAGCAAATGCAACGACTGCGCTTTAATTTGATTTGAAGAATACTCTTCATTCAAAAGGTTGAGCAAACCGCCGTGTAAATAAAGGTTATTTGATGCTGTAAGGCTTGCGTCGTGGTCAAATTTCAATTCGCCGTTATAAAGGTGCAGGTCAGAGTTTTCAATTTTACCCATATCACCTTTAAAGTGAACAAGACCGGTGTAATTTCCGTTATTGATTCTGATTACGGAGTTAGTGCCCGTGTCTTGTGCGTCGCCTTTAACAACAGAGTTTAATTCAATTACGCCAGAGCCTTCGGCATTGAAATTAGCCTCTGCATCGCTTGCAAAGCTTATTGTATCGGTTGACCGGTTGTAATCAGCCGGAAGAGGAACATCCTGTGTAATGTAAACTGTTTCGCCGATTTTAGTCAACCCGCCGTCTGTAGCTGTAATATTTGTAACAGAGCCGCTATCCCCGTAGATTGCACCGCCGGATTCCGCTGTTGCAGCTGCTGTTGTGTTTCCTGTCATTGTGACGTTGGTTAATGTGACAGTAGCGGCATCTCCGTTATTGTTTACCCCGTTGTTATAAACAGCACCGCCAAGAGCCTGAGCAGTGTTATTTGTAAATGTTGAATTTGTTACTGTTAGTTCGGGTGAAACATCTTGGTTACTAAGAATGTTATTGCTCAGCGCACCGCCGTTTTGTGTAACAGTGCCGCCGTTATTTTTGAAAGACGAGTTATCAATCAGCATATCGCCGCTATTGAAAACAGCACCGCCTTCTATTTTTGCA